>NZ_JBOHGB010000131.1:0-21146 GCF_050699935.1 Actinophytocola sp. | reverse complement strand
GGCCGGCGCGGCGGTACCGGGTCGGGCTGCCGTCGCTCGTCGCGCCGGTCACCAGCCACAGCGTGCGGACCGCCGGCGGTCCACCTCCATGCGGTCGCCGTCCGGACGGCCGCGGGACGCTGCCGGCGAGCCGGGTGCCCAGCCACGCGCCGAACGCCGGCGGTACGGACGCGAGGTCCGCACGGAGGTCGTCGAGGGACTCGGTCAGCGCCTCGCCGGCGTACTTTGGCACCAACCGTCCGATGTGGACGTTCACGGGCCGTTGACGCCCGGCGTCCAGCTCTCCGGCCGGCCGCTCTCGGTGAGGATCGGCTGCCAGCGCGCGAAGCCCTCGGGGGCGTGCGGGTGCCACGGCCAGACGACGTCCGACGTGGGCACGATCAGCTGCACGGCAGGGAAGTCGCCCTTCGGGTGGACGAGGAACGCGCTGCCGAAGTACTCGAGGTACCAGCCCCTGTACACCCGCTCGAGCACGACCGGAACGCCGGAGAAGAAGTCCTTGTACCGCACCCCGGTGAGGAACCGCTGACCCGCGGCCGCCCGCCGGACGTACGCGTTGACCAGCGTCGCGCCCATGTCCTGGGGCAGCCCGATCACGACCGCCTCGGGCACGCCGAACCGCCGCCACGCGCCGACGGAGAACGTGTACGGCCCGCTGTACTCGTCGCCGGCCACCTCGACGATGGCGTTGCCGTGCTCGTCGGCCTCGGCGATCAGCCGGTCGCGCAGCGCCCGCTCGTCGTCCGTCAGCTCCTCCGGGCTCACCCTGCCTCCCGGTTCGATCTGCTCACGGCGTCGCCTCCTCCGGTGCGAGTGCCGGCTCGGCGACCGGGCGAGCGCGCACCTTCGCGATGCCGTACAGCAGGTAGCCGGCCGCGACCAGCGCGAGCAGGAACTCGCCGACGGTCAGGCCGAAGCCGGCGTCCGTCGGATCGAGGAAGCTGCGGTACAGCTGGACGTCGGCGAGCACGAAGTAGATCAGGTACGCCAGCGGGAACACGACCCAGCTCAGCGGGAACCACCAGCGCACGGTTCGGACGCGGCCGACCACGACCCAGTCGGCGAGCGCGACCAGCGGCGTGACGAGGTGCTCGAACCGCGAGGCCGTGGTGTCGAGGTCACCGTCGATGACCGTCAGGTAGGTGACGCAGACGAGCATGAGCAGCACGGTCATCCCACCGCGCAGCCACGTGCTCGCGGCCTCGGCCCGCCCGCCGGCGACGGCGAGGCCCAGGTAGACCGCGCCCGCGAGCAGGCTGGCCTGCTGGCTCAGCGCCTGCCACGGCTCGACCAACGTCGCGACCGCGAAGCCGAACCCGACGAACCCGCACGCGGCGACCAGCAGCCACCACGCGCGCAGCCCGGCGGCGCTAGGCATTCACCTCGGCCATGACGTCGTCGGTGACATGGAACTCGACACGGTGCGTAGACGTTCCCACTACGCGTTCACCTCGGCGAGAACCGAATCGGAGACATCGAAGTTGGCGTACACGTTCTGCACGTCGTCGCTGTCCTCGAGGGCGTCGATCAGCCGGAACACCTTGCGCGCGCCCTCCGCGTCGAGCGGGACGCTGACCGACGGCAGGAAACTCGCCTCCGCCGACTCGTAGTCGTGACCCGCCTCCTGCAGCGCCGTGCGCACCTCGACCAGGTCGGACGCCTCGGACACGACCTCGAAGCTGTCGCCGAGGTCGTTGACCTCCTCGGCGCCGGCCTCGAGCACGGCCGTGAGCACGTCGTCCTCGGAGAGGTCGTTCTTGGGCAGGATCACCACACCCTTGCGGTTGAACAGGTACGCCACCGATCCCGGGTCGGCCATGTTGCCGCCATTGCGGGTCATCGCGGTGCGCACCTCGCTGGCCGCGCGGTTGCGGTTGTCGGTGAGGCACTCGATCAGCACGGCGACGCCGTTCGGTCCGTAGCCCTCGTACATGATCGTCTGCCACTCCGCGCCGCCGGCCTCCTCGCCGCCGCCACGCTTGCGGGCCCGCTCGATGTTGTCCTGCGGGACGGAGTTCTTCTTGGCCTTCTGGATCGCGTCGAACAGCGTCGGGTTGCCGTCCGGATCACCACCACCGGTGCGCGCGGCGACCTCGATGTTCTTGATCAGCTTGGCGAACAGCTTGCCCCGCTTGGCATCAAGTGCGGCCTTCTTGTGTTTCGTTGTTGCCCACTTCGAGTGGCCGCTCACGACTTCGTCCCTCCACCATCTGCACGAACAGTCTGTGTACGCGGGTGTCCCCGGTCAGCTCCGGATGGAACGCGGTAGCGAGCACGGGACCCTGCCGAACGGCGACGATCCTACCGGCGGCCACCTGACCACCCGGTACGTCCGGGTCATCGCTGACCCGCGCGAGCACCTCGACCTGGGGAGACGCCGACTCCACCCACGGCGCCCGGATGAACACCGCGTGCACCGGCGGGCCGTCGACCCCGTCGAACGCCAGGTCGTCCTCGAAGGAGTCGACCTGCCGGCCGAAGGCGTTGCGCCGCACGATCACGTCCAGCCCGCCGAGCTGGTGCTGGTCCTCGCGGCCGTCGAGCACCTTGCTCGCGAGCAGGATCATCCCGGCGCACGAGCCGTACGCGGGCATCCCGTCGGCGATCCGCCGGCGCAGCGGCTCCAGCAGCTCGAAGGACTCCAGCAGCCGGGAGATCGTCGTGGACTCGCCACCCGGAATCACCAGACCATCCACTTCGGACAGCTCGGTCGTGCGGCGGACGGTCGTGGCACGCGCGCCGGACGCTCGCAGCGCGGCCAGATGCTCGCGGACGTCGCCTTGCAGCGCGAGCACGCCGATGATCGGTGACACCGTCGTTGACCTCCCGTTTTCTCCAGTCTAGTTAGGGGACGCCCAGCGCCCGCAGACCGGCCGCCACCGCCGCCGCGGCGATCACCACGAGCACGAACGGCGCCCGGAGCCAGGCCAGCACACCCCCGGTCAGCACGCCGGCCGGCAGCGCCACGCCGGCGAAGGAGCCGCCGTCGGTCAGCGCCGCGGTGGCGATCAGCGCGACCAGCAGCACGGTCGCGGCGGCCGACAGCAGCTCGGTGACCCGCGACGGGAGCGCGGCCGCGTCCGTGCCGTCACGACCGGCGCGGGCGCGGATCATCCGGGCCCGCAGCAGCGGCCCGGCCACCCGGAACGCGTAGGTCCCGGCGGCCAGCACCAGGATCGCCGTGATCGTCATGGCTGTTCCGCCTCCCCGGAATTCAATGTGTCGGTCCCGTTGAAGGACGGAAAGTTCTGTTTGGTCACGTACTTGTGGCTGGCTTGCGTCACGGTCCCCTGAGGTGCGGTTGCGAAGGCCTCGGCCTGATTCGATCTTGGGGTCGACACAAGGGGTGTCATGACTGGGCCGCCTCCCCGGAATTCAATGTGCTGGTCCCGTTGAAGGACGGAAAGTTCTGTTTGGTCACGTACTTGTGGCTGGCTTGCGTCACGGTCCCCTGAGGTGCGGTTGCGAAGACCTCGGCCTGATTCGATCTTGGGGTTGACACAAAGGGTGTCATCGCTGTTCCGCCTCCCCGGAACCAGCCCTTGTGGTCACCTTCAGTCGGCGCTGTCCGCTTCGGCGCGTACCTGTGGCTTGGTTGCGTCCCGTTCCCCTTGGGTGCGGTCGGGAGCCGCGCGGCTCATACGGGCCGTGGCATGCGGTTGACGGAAGGTCGCTCATGCCGGCACCTCCTCGCCGGCCTTCTTGGCGGGTGCCGGGATCAGCACGACCAGCCCGGCCAGCGCCAGCAGCACCGGCACGCCCGCCGGCAGGAACGGCGTGGTCGCGAGCGCGATCGCGGCACCCAGCAGCGCGGCGTTGCGGGCCCGCGGTGCGCCCCGCAGCGACGGCAGCACCAGCGCGAGCAACGCGGCCGGGAACGCGGCGTCCAGGCCCAGCACGTCCGGGTCGCCGATCACCTGACCGGCCAGCGCACCGGCGAGCGTGCCGGCGTTCCACGACAGGAACAGGACCGTGCCGCACACCCAGAACACCGCCCGCGCACGCCGCGGATCGTTCTGGGCCATCGCGAAGGCCACCGACTCGTCGATCATCAGGTGGCTGCCCAGCAGGCGCGCCGGCCACGAGCCGCCGATGATCGAGCCGATCGCGAGCCCGAACGGCAGGTGGCGGGTGTTGAGCACGAGCGCACCGAGCACGGCCGCCAGCAACCCGCCGCCCGCGGCCACGACGCCGACCACCATGAACTGCGCACCGCCGGCGAAGACCAGCACGGACAGCAGCGACGGCATCCACCAGGACAAGCCGGACGCGACGGCGATCGCGCCGAAGGAGACGCCCACGACCGTGATCGCCCCGGCCAGCGCCAACACGTCACGACGGAGTGTCGGGCTCAGGGTTCGCCACATCGAACGCATAGCCTCCTATCGTGAACACCGCCGCCGTGTTCGTCAAGGCGAACGCGGCGCCCGACAAAACGAACACGTGGAGTATCGATGACGCCACCGCGAGGTGCGCCGCTCGAGGCCATCGCCACCTCACTGCGGCGCGAGCGCGAGCGGATCGGGCTGTCGCTGTCCGAGCTCGCCAAGCGCGCGGGCATCGCCAAGTCGACGCTCTCCCAGCTCGAGGGGGCCAGCGGAAACCCGAGCGTGGAGACGCTGTGGGCGCTGTCCCTGGCGCTCGACGTGCCGTTCAGCCGGCTCGTCGAGCCGGCCCGCCCGCGGGTGCAGATCATCCGGGCCGGCGAGGGGCCGGCCGTCTTCTCCGAGCGCGCCGACTACGTGGCCACGCTGCTGGCGTCCTGCCCACCGAACGCACGCCGGGACATCTACCTGATCACCGCGGAGCCCGGCTCGGCTCGCGAGTCGGAACCGCACATGCCCGGCGTGATCGAGCACGTCGTGCTGAGCTCGGGCCGGGCCCGGATCGGCCTCACCGACGACCCGATCGAGGTCGCGCCGGGCGACTACGTCGCCTACCCGGGCGACGTCGAGCACGTCTTCGAGGCCCTCGAGCCCGGCACCGCCGCGGTGATGGTCTCCGAGCACTGGTAGGGCCGCCGCACCGCTACCAGCCGCGCTCCGCGAGCCGGTGCGGCTCTGGGATCTCGTCGACGTTGATGCCGACCATGGCCTCGCCGAGACCGCGGGACACCTTCGCCAGCATGTCCGGGTCGTCGTGGAACGTGGTCGCCTTGACGATCGCGTCGGCGCGCCTGGCCGGGTCGCCGGACTTGAAGATTCCCGAGCCGACGAACACGCCCTCGGCGCCGAGCTGCATCATCATCGCCGCGTCCGCCGGGGTGGCGATGCCGCCCGCGGTGAACAGCACGACCGGCAGCTTGCCGAGCGTGGCGACCTCCCGCACGAGCTCGAAGGGCGCCTGCAGCTCCTTGGCCGCGACGTAGAGCTCGTCCTCCGGCAGCGAGGTCAGCCTCTTGATCTCCGCGCGGATCCTGCGCATGTGCGTGGTCGCGTTCGACACGTCGCCGGTGCCGGCCTCACCCTTGGAGCGGATCATCGCCGCGCCTTCGGTGATCCGGCGCAGCGCCTCGCCTAGGTTTGTCGCGCCGCACACGAACGGCACGGTGAACTGCCACTTGTCGATGTGGTTGGCATAGTCGGCAGGGGTCAGCACCTCGGACTCGTCGACGTAGTCCACGCCGAGCGCCTGCAGCACCTGCGCCTCGACGAAGTGGCCGATCCGCGCCTTGGCCATGACCGGGATCGACACCGTGTCGATGATCCCGTCGATCAGGTCCGGGTCGCTCATGCGCGCGACGCCGCCCTGCACGCGGATGTCCGCGGGGACGCGCTCGAGCGCCATCACGGCGACCGCACCCGCGTCCTCGGCGATCTTGGCCTGCTCGGCCGTGACCACGTCCATGATCACGCCGCCTTTGAGCATCTCCGCCATGCCGCGCTTGACGCGCGCGGTGCCGGTTTCCGGCTGCGTGGAGGTGGAAGTGGTTGCGTCAGACATCCATCGTTCCTTTCATCGTGGCGTTCGCCATCGACTCTACGAGCGACGTGGCCCTCTCACCGGGGCCAATTCCGAGGTATCTCACCAGGCCACTTCCAGACCGGCCACCACCACGTGACTCAGCGACCACGGTGGGGTTGTCGCGGCTGGTAAACAGGTGTGAGATCGAACACGAGGTTCCGGCAGACAGTGCGGTCCGCACGGAAAGGTTGACTGCCAAATGGCCAGCAAGCACACGGACAACGGTGACGGCGGAGCCGCGGTCGCTGTAGACGACCCCGCCAAAGTACGGAACATCGTTCTCGTGGGACCGTCGGGCTCCGGGAAGACGACGCTCACCGAGGCATTGCTCGCGGCGGCGGGCGTGATCACTCGGACGGGCTCGGTCACCGACGGCACCACGGTCTGCGACCACGACCCGGCCGCACAGCGACAGCAGCGATCGGTCGGGCTTTCCGTCGCTCCGTTGGTGCACGACGACATCAAGATCAACCTCATCGACACGCCCGGGTACGCCGACTTCGTGGGCGAGGTCCGGGCCGGCCTGCGCGCGGCCGACGCCGCGTTGTTCGTGGTGTGCGCGGCCGAAGGCGTCGACCCGGCCACCATCGCGCTGTGGGAGGAGTGCGCCGCGGTCAAGATGCCGCGCGCCGTCGTCATCGCCCGGCTGGACCACCAGCGTGCGGACGCGGCGGCGGAGATGGCCGCGTGCCAGGAGGCGTTCGGCGCGGGCGTGCTGCCGCTCTACCTGCCCGCCCCGGCCGGCAAGCAGGGGCTGCTGGGCCTGATCACCCGCCGGTACTTCGACTACGCCGACGGCTACCCGCCGAAGGTGAGCGAGCCCGACGCGTCCGACCTCGAGGTCATCGACGAGGCTCGCAACGAGCTGATCGAGGGCATCATCGCCGAGAGCGAGGACGAGTCCCTCATGGACCGCTACCTCGAGGGTGAGGAGATCGAGACCGAGACGCTGATCTCCGACCTCGAGACCGCCGTGGCGCGCGGGACCTTCCACCCCGTGATCCCGGTCTGCGCGCAGACCGGTGTCGGGCTCGCCGAGCTGCTGGAGGCACTCACCGGCGCGTTCCCGTCCCCGCTCGAGCACGCGATGCCGGATGTCTCCGAAGTACGCGGCTCCGGCACCAACTCGCTGACCGCGGACCCCAACGGCCCGCTCGTCGCCGAGGTCGTGCGTACCGCGATCGACTCCTATGTCGGCCGCGTCTCCCTGGTCCGGGTGTTCTCCGGGACGCTGCGCCCGGAGCGGCCGGTGCACATCTCCGGGCACGGCATGGCCGACCGCGGGCACGAGGACCACGACGTGGACGAACGGGTGGCGCATGTCTACTCGCCGCTGGGCGCGAACCTGCGCGAGGTCACCCACTGCGTCGCGGGCGACATCTGCGCGCTGACCAAGCTCACCTCGGCGGAGACCGGTGACACGGTGTCCAGCCCCGACAAGCCGCTGCTGATGCGGCCGTGGACGATGCCCGAGCCGCTGCTGCCGGTGGCGGTCGTGGCAAAGACCCGCAGCGACGAGGACGCGCTGTCGCGCAACCTCGCACGGCTGGTCGCCGGTGACCCGACGCTGCGGCTGGAGCGCAACGCGGAGACCCACCAGCTGGTGCTGTGGTGCATGGGCGAGGCGCACGCCGACGTCGTGCTGGCGCGGCTGCGGGCCGGCGGCGCGGACGTGGAGACCGAGCCGGTGAAGGTGGCGCTGCGAGAGACGTTCGCGGGCAAGGCGCGCGGGAAGGGCAGGCACGTCAAGCAGTCCGGTGGGCACGGCCAATACGCGGTGTGCGACATCGACGTCGAGCCGCTGCCGGTGGGCTCGGGCTTCGAGTTCGTCGACAAGGTCGTCGGCGGATCCGTGCCGCACCAGTTCATCGGGTCGGTGGAGAAGGGCGTGCGGGCCCAGCTGGACAAGGGCCTGTCAGCGGGCTACCCGGTGGTGGACATCCGGGTGACCCTGTTCGACGGCAAGGCACACAGCGTCGACTCGTCGGACGCGGCGTTCCAGATGGCCGGCTCGCTCGGTCTGAAGGACGCGGCGGCGAACGGCCGGATCTCGCTGCTGGAGCCGGTGGACGAGGTGACCGTACGGCTGCCGGACGACCATCTCGGCACGGTGCTGGGCGACCTGTCCAGCCGCCGCGGCCGGGTGCTCGGCACGGAGGCCGACGAGACCCCCGGCTACAGCCTGGTCCGCGCCGAGGTGCCGGTCACGGCCCTGCTCCGGTACGCCATCGACCTCCGCTCGATGACCTCCGGCTCGGCGACGTTCACCCGCCACTTCGTCCGCTACGACCCACTACCGGAGTCCCTGGCCGCCCAAGTCACCTGACCCCCAAACCCGCGAGTCCAACGCTCCGGCCCCGCGAGTCCAACGTTCGGAACCCGCGAGTCCAACGCTCCGGTTCGGCGAGTTCGACGTTCACGAATGTTGGACTCGCCGGTCACGAATGTTGGACTCGCGGGTCGCGAGCGTTGGACTCGCGGGGTCAGCGAACCGCGCGGACCGTACCGTCCCATGTGGACGACAGCAGGTCGGGCAGGAGCGCGGGGAGCTGCACCGGGTACACCGTCTCCTCGGTGTCGCGCAGCTCCTCGACGCTCCACCAGCGGTGCCCGTCCACGGTGTTGTTCTCCACGTCGGTGAACCCGGACGTGTCGATGCGGATCTCGACCGTCTCGCCCGTGCCGGACAGGTCCGCGAGGAAGAACCACTCCTCCCCGTCGTAGGCGCGCCCGTCGAAGCTGAACACCACACGGCGCCGCCACATGGGGCCCACCAGATCCTGGTCGTCCAGGCGGATGCCGGTCTCCTCGACCAGCTCACGCAAAGCCGCCGAGCGCAGGTCCTCCCCCTGCTCGACGCCGCCGCCCACGGTGAACCACCAGCGGGTGTCCGGCCGACCCGGATCGTGCCCGTTGAACAGCAGCAGGCGCCGCTCGCCGTCGAGCAGCAGCACGCGAGCCGACGGCCGCGGCAGCGGGGCGCCACCGAGCTCACCGGTCAGCGCGGGCTCGACGATCTCGAAGTACTCCGGCTGCGGCGCGGTCCCAGCCAGCTTCAGCCACCGCACCACCCGCCGCCGACGCTGCCCCAGCGTGTCCCGCACCGCGTCGTTGTACACCCGCCGCGCGATCACCATGCGCTGCTCCGCGTCGATCAGCTCGGCGGTCAGCGCCAGCGGCAGCCGGCCCCGGTCGACCCCGGCCAGCTGCAGCGACAGCGCGTTCTCCGCCTCCTCGCGCTCCGAGCGCTCGGTGTGCTCGGCCCGCTCGGCGGCCGCGCGCAGCTTGTCCGCCGCGACGTCGGCACCGGCATCCTCCAGCCGCATCGCCGCGGCCACCGCCCGACCCACCACCGCACGACGGGCGAGCGCCGCATCCAGTGCCGCCCACGCCGCGTCGGTCCGCACGTGTAACCGGTCCAACCGGTTCGCGGTGGCGGCCAGCCACAGTCCCAGCACCAACGCCACCACGAGCGCGATGGCCAGCAACGTGATCAACAGACCCGTGCCCAAGACATCTCCCAGTTCAACCAGATTCGACCACGTGCCGCGGATCCGCGGCGATCGCCTGCTCGTACACCCGCAGCACCTGCCCGGCAACCACCGGCCAGTCGTAGGCCGCCACCCGGCGGCGGGCGTTCGCGACCAACGTTCCCCGACGCTGCGGCTCGGTCAGCATGCCGCGTAGCGCCGCGGCCAACCCAGCCGGGTCCCCCACGGGGAACAGCATCCCGGCCCGGCCGTCGTCGAGCACCCGGCGGAACGCGTCCAGGTCGCTGCCCACGACCGCCGTGCCCGCGGCCATCGCCTCGGTCAGGATCATCCCGAAGCTCTCGCCTCCGGTGTTCGGCGCGCAGTACACGTCGACACCGGTCAGCATCCGCGCCTTCACCTCGTCGTCGGCCTGGCCGAGCAGCTCCAGCCGGCCGGCCAGCTCGGGACCGGCCTGCCGGCGCAGCTCGTGCTCGTCGCCGCCGCCGACCACCACGAGCCGCAGGTCCGGCAGCTCCGGCACCAGCTTCCGCAGCGCGTCGAGCAGGACCGGCATCCCCTTGCGCGGCTCGCCGAACCGGCCGACGAACCCGACCGTGCCGCCCGCTCGCGGGTAGCCGGGCAGCGGCCTCGCGGTGGCGAAGAGCTCGACGTCGACGCCGTTGGGGATCTCCACCGCGTCCCCGCCGAGGTGCTCGACCTGTACCCGCCGGGCCAGCGCGGACACCGCGATCCGCGCGGTGACCTTCTCCAGGAACGGCTGCAGCACCCCTTGGAACGCCGACAGTGTGCGGGACCGGTGGGTGGACGTGTGGAACGTGGCCACGATCGGTCCGTCGGCGAGCATCAACGCCAGCATCGACAGGCTCGGCGCGGTCGGCTCGTGCAGGTGCAACACGTCGAAGTCGTGCGAGCGGATCCACTTGCGCACCCGCGCGTAGGACACCGGCCCGAACGAGAGCCGGGCGACCGAGCCGTTGTACGGGATGCCGACCGCGCGCCCGGTGGGCCGGACGAACTCGGGCAGCGGGGTGTCCTCGTCGGCCGGCGCGAGCACATCGACGTGGTGCCCGAGCTTGCGCAGCACCCTGGCGAGGTCGACGACATGCCCCTGCACTCCTCCGGGGACGTCGAAGGAGTACGGGCAGACGACGCCGATCCTCACCGGGACATCACCGCGGCTCCTGTGCTGATTCCCGAGCCTCCTCCGGTTCATCGTCCTCCGTGCGCAGCGCCTCGCGACGCTCCTCGGACAGGTCGGCGAGCCAGAGCTTCTGCATCATGTGCCAGTCGGCCGGGTTGGCCGCGATGTCCGCGGCGAACCCGTCCGCCATCCGCTGCGTCGCCGCCGGCACGTCGTCGCGGCCGTGCACGGCGATCGGCGTGTGGATGCGAAGTCCCCAGCCGTCCTCGGTGAACGAGTTGTCGACGATCAGCAGCTGCGCGCCGGTCACCGCGGCGAGCCGCGCGGGCCCGACCGGCATCCGGGTCTGCTCGCCGAAGAACGTCACCGGCACACCGCGCCTCGACAGGTCCCGATCGCCCAGCAGGCACACCACCTTGTTCTGCCGCAGCCGTTCCATCAGCAACCGGTACGGGCCGACATCAGTGCCCGAGGTAGGCAGGATCTCGAAGCCGAGCGACTCGCGGTAGGTGACGAAGCGCTGGTAGAGCGACTCCGGCCGCAGCCGCTCGTTGACCGTGGTGAACCGGCCGGAATGGCCGACGAGCCAGATTCCGGACACGTCGAAGTTGCCGGTGTGCGGCAGGGCGAGGATCAGGCCCTTGCCACGCTCCAGAGCGGCGTCCACGAGCGGGCGGCCGACGACGACCTCGTCCACCCGACGGTAGATCGCCTTGTGGTCCATCGACTGGAGGCGAAACGTCTCCCGCCAGTAGCGCGCGTAAGACCGGAGCCCGGCGCGGACCAGCTCCTCCAGCTCGGCCGGGCCCGCGTGGGGGACCACGCGAGCGTAGTTGCGCCGCAGCTGCCGCACGCCCGGGCCGTTACGCCCGGCGGCCAGGTCGGCGGCCGACCGGAACGCGACGCGGGCGACGGACTCGGGCAACGCGCGCACCAGACCCCATCCGGCCGCGTAGGCCGCACCCTCGAGCCGCTCTCCGATTCCCGTCATTCGCGCTCCTCCGGAGTAGTGGTCGTCGGTGCGGTGGCCGACTGTCGCACCGCCACGAGCCGCTGCACAACCGTGATCACCGAGCCGGCCACCAGCAGCCACAACGCGACGTCCACCGCGTACGGCACGCCGAACCCGGTCAGCCCGGTGCCCACGAGCGCGATGATCAGCCGCTCCGCCCGCTCGACCAGACCCACGTTCGCCGTCAGCCCGGACGCCTCGGCCCGCGCCTTGGTGTACGAGATGACCTGGCCCAGCACCAGGCAGATCAGCGCGGCGGCGGCGAGTGTGCGGGAACCGGCGACCTCGAAGGCGTACCACGCGATGGCCGCCATCAACGCCCCGTCCGCGATCCGGTCGCAGGTGGAGTCGAGCACCGCGCCGAACCTCGTGCCGCCGCCCTTGGCCCGCGCCATCGCGCCGTCGAGCAGGTCCAGCATGACGAAGCCCCACACGGTGAACGTGCCGATGAGCAGGTGCCCGTTCGGGAACGCCCACAACGCGAAGCCGACCGCGCCCGCCGTGCCGATCAGGGTCATCGCGTTGGGCGTGAGACCGATGCGGACCAGCCACTCGCCGATCGGATCGGTGACGCGCGAGACCGAGGCTCGGGCGAAGATGTTCAGCATGGGGCGGGCGAGCCTCGTCAGGGGGGCGGAAACGGGTGCCCGAGAAGCCTAACGGTCCGCCGTGAGATCGGGGCAGCGCGGCAGCGAGGTCGCGTCGACGCCGGTCAGGATGGCCTCGCTGATCTCGCCGAGCTGCTCGACCTGTTCCGGGGTGAGCCTGTCGAACAGCCTCTCGCGCACCTCGGTGACGTGGCCCGGGGCGGCCGCCTCGAGCGCGGCGTAGCCCTTGTCGGTGAGCATGGCGAACGAGCCGCGCTTGTCGGTCGGGCACTCGCGGCGGCGCACCCACCCGGCTTCCTCCAGGCGGGCGACCGCGTGCGATAGCCGGCTGCGGGACGAGTTGCGCACACCGGCGAGCTCGCTCATGCGTAGCGTGCGGTCCGGGGCCTCGGAGAGCGACACGAGGATCTCGTAGTACGTGTGGGGCATGCCGGCGTCCCGCTGCAGCTGGCGGGCGAGTTGATCGGTCAGCCCGTGGACAGCGGCCATGAACGAGCGCCAGATCTCCTGCTCACACTCGGTCAACCAACGGGTGTCTGACATAACACCAGTGTACTTGTTGAACTCTCAACGATCGAGGCGTACGGTCGATTGAGAGTTCAATAGATGAGTGTTGAACCGTCTTCGCGACCGATCTTCACGGAGGAAACCTGTTCATGAGCTCCCCAACCGCTCTCGAAATCCCCGGCTATCTGGCCGGCACCTGGGACATCGACCCGGCGCACACCGATGTCGGCTTCGTCGTCCGCCACATGGTGGTGACCAAGGTCCGTGGTCGGTTCGACCAGGTGAAGGGTGAGGTCGTCACCGCGGCGAACCCGCTCGAGTCGTCCGTCGACATCGCGATCGACCTGACGTCGGTCAGCACGAACAACGCCCAGCGCGACGACCACCTGCGCTCCCCCGACTTCTTCGAGGTCGACAAGTACCCCGAGATGACCTACCGGACGCGCGGCGCGCGGGTGGCCGGTGACGACTTCGTGCTCGACGGCGAGCTGACCCTCAAGGGCGTCACGAGGACGGTGCCGCTGACCTTCGAGCTGAACGGCATCACGACCGACCCGTGGGGCGGCACGCGCGCCGGCTTCTCCGCCACCGCGCAGATCAACCGCAAGGACTTCGACGTCAACTTCGAAGGCGTCCAGAACGGCGTCGCCGTGGTCGCGGACAAGATCGACATCCACATCGAGGTGGAGGCCGTTCTCCGGGAGGCCTGACAGCCTGGAAGGACGCCTTCCGGACACTCAGCGTCCGGAAGGCGTCCTTCCAGGTTCGATCTCGGCCCAGGCCTTCGCCAGCATGGCTCGTGTCTCCCCCAGCAGCTGGGGCAGCACCTTCGTGTGCCCGATCACCGGCATGAAGTTGGAGTCGCCACCCCACCTGGGCACCACGTGCTGGTGTAGGTGCGCCGCGATCCCCGCGCCCGCGATCACGCCCTGGTTCATCCCGATGTTGAACCCGTGCGGCACCGACACCGACCGCGCCACCGTCATCGCGCGCTGGGTGAACTCCGCCAGCTCCACCGTCTCCGTCCGCGACAGCGCCGTGTAGTCCGCCACGTGCCGGTACGGCACCACCATCAGGTGCCCCGGGTTGTACGGGTACAGGTTCAGCACCCCGTACACCAGCGACCCGCGCGCGACGATCAGCGCGTCCGCGTCCGACAGCTCGACCAGCGCACAGAACGGGCAGCCGTCGACGTCGTCGGTGGTCGGCTTGTTCTGGCCCTTGATGTAGGCCATCCGGTGCGGAGTCCACAGTCGCTGGAGCGCATCGGGCACCCCGACGCCCTCCTGCTCGACTCGCTCGGGCTCGGCATCGGTCATGCCCTCGATCCTAGTGACGGGCCTCCACGTTCGACGCCGACGGCGACTCGTTGGTACGAGCGGCGATCCAGTCGACGATCAAGGCGACCGCACGGTCCACCGGCACGCCGTTGACCTGGCTGCCGTCGCGGAAGCGGAACGACACCGCGCCCGCCTCGACGTCCTTGCCACCGGCCAGCAGCATGAACGGCACCTTCTGCGTGGTGTGGTTGCGGATCTTCTTCTGCATCCGGTCGTCCGAGGTGTCGACCTCGACCCGCACGCCGCGCGCCCGCAGCTCGGCCGCCACCTTCGACAGGTGGTCGGCGTGCTCGTCCGCGATCGGGATGCCCACCACCTGCACCGGCGCGAGCCACGCGGGGAACGCGCCCGCGTAGTGCTCGGTCAGCACGCCGAAGAACCGCTCGATCGACCCGAACAGTGCCCGGTGCAACACGACCGGCTGCTGGCGCGACCCGTCCGGGGCGGTGTAGGCCAGCTCGAACCGCTTCGGGTGGTTGAAGTCCACCTGGATGGTCGACATCTGCCACGACCGGCCGATCGCGTCCTTGGCCTGTACCGAGATCTTCGGCCCGTAGTACGCCGCACCACCCGGGTCCGGCACCAGCTCGAGACCCGAGTCGAGCGCGGCCTGCCGCAGGGTCTCGGTGGCCTCCTCCCACTCGCCGTCCTCGCCGATGAACTTGCCGGTGTCGCCCTTGGTGGACAGCTCGAGGTAGAAGTCCGACAGCCCGTAGTCGGCCAGCAGGTCGAGCACGAACCGCAGCAGCGACCGCAGCTCGCCCGGCATCTGCTCCTTGGTGCAGTAGATGTGCGCGTCGTCCATGGTCAGCCCGCGGACCCGGGTGAGCCCGTGCACCACACCGGACTTCTCGTACCGGTACACCGTCCCGAACTCGAACAGCCGCATCGGCAGCTCCCGGTACGACCGCCCGCGCGCGCGGAAGATCAGGTGGTGCATCGGGCAGTTCATGGCCTTGAGGTAGTAGTCCTCGCCCTCCAGCGACAGCGGCGGGAACATGGTGTCCGCGTAGTACGGGAGGTGGCCGGAGGTGTAGAACAGCCCACTCTTGGTGATGTGCGGCGAGTTCACGAACTCGTAGCCGGACTCCTCGTGGCGCCGGCGCGAGTAGCTCTCCAGCTCCCGCCGGATGATCCCGCCCTTCGGATGGAACACCGGCAGCCCCGAGCCGATCTCCTCCGGGAAGGAGAACAGGTCGAGCTCGGCGCCGATGCGGCGGTGGTCGCGCCGCTCGGCCTCGGCGACGCGCTCGAGATAGGCGTCCAGCGCCTCCTGCGACTCCCACGCGGTGCCGTAGATCCGTTGCAGCTGCGGGTTCTTCTCGCTCCCCCGCCAGTACGCGGCCGCCACGCGGGTGAGCTTGAACGCCGGGACGTGCTTGGTGGTCGGCAGGTGCGGGCCGCGGCACAGGTCGCCCCACACCTGCTCGCCGCTGCGCGGGTCGAGGTTGTCGTAGATGGTCAGCTCGCCGCCACCGACCTCCATCACCTCGTCGGTGTCCACAGTGGAGTCATCGGCGGACTTGACGTCGACGAGCTCGAGCTTGTACGGCTCGTCCTTCAGCTCCCGCTTCGCGGCGTCGACCGACTCGACGACCCGGCGGGAGAATCGCTGCGACGACTTGACGATCTGCTTCATGCGCTTCTCGAGCGCCTGCAGGTCCTCCGGGGTGAACGGGCGCTCGACGTCGAAGTCGTAGTAGAAGCCGTCCCGCACCGGCGGGCCGATGCCGAGCTTGGCCTCCGGGAACAGCTGCTGCACGGCCTGGGCCAGCACGTGCGCGGTCGAGTGCCGGATCACCGCGCGGCCGTCGTCGGTGTCCGCGGTGACCGCCTCGACCCGCGCGTCGGCGGCCGGGGTCCAGGACAGGTCACGCAGCCGGCCCTCCACGTCCCGGACCACGATGACGGCGTCCGGGCCCTTGCCCGACAGGCCGGCCTCGCGGACCGCACTGCCCGCCGTGGTGCCGGCCGGTACCACCACACGCGGGGCGGGTTCGGCGGCGGGCGGACGCGACTGGGACACGGCTACTCCTCGGATGGTTCGAACGACGTCAGCATTCGCGGTGTAGAGCTGTAACGGCGAAAGCCAAGGTGATGCTATCGAGCCGCCCCGCGGCTTGGCCTGCGGGTTTCTTCTCGGGTCAGCTGCCCAGCATGCCCCGCATGCGGTGGATCTCGTCGCTCTGGGTCACCGCCACGTCGTCGGCGATCTCCTGAACCCGGACGTTGACCCCGCTCGTGCGGACGTCCTCGACCATGGTCAGCGCGCCCTCGTGGTGGGTGACCATGAGCTGCAGGAACAGCGTGTCAAACCGGGCGCCGCGCGCCTCGCGCAGCGCCCGCATCTGCTGCGGCGTGGCCATGCCCGGCATGCCCGCGTGGGCGTCGCCGTGCCCGGCCGGGTCGACCTTCTCGTGGCCGTGCAGCTCCAGCCAGCGGTTCAGCATGTCGATCTCGGACCGCTGGGTGTCGGCGATGCGGTCGGCGAGCCCGGCGACGTCATCGCGGGGGGCGCGGTTCGGCGCCAGGTCGGCCATCTCCACGGCCTGGCCGTGGTGGACGATCATGTCCCGCACGAACGCCACGTCCGCGTCGTTGGGCGCCTCCTCCTCGAGCGGCGTGGCCTCGCCGGGCGGGATGGTGCTGGCCGGCTCGCCGGGCTTGCCCGGAACGATCACCGGCGCGGAGTTGGCCGGCGGAGGTGGTTCCTCCGCACTGCACGCGGCGAACGCACCGGCCGCGAGCAGGACGCCGACGCCCGCGGCGAGCCGCCGGCGCCGCGGGTCCGGACCGGCTGTCCGGCTTGTCCGAGTCATGGGTCGTCGTGTTCCCGTCTGCCGAAACAGGCTGCCTTCGGCGCTAGTTTATTGCTCACATAGCTGTACATAATGTGGTCTCTTCCTACGCGTGACGAGAGGGGTACACGTGGTGAGATCGACCCTGCGGTGCTGGCGCCGGCGTGCGTCGACCGCGGCCATCGGCGCGGCCGTCGTGGGCGCCGCCATGGTCGCCGGCGTGCCGTCGGTCGCGGCACAGGACTTCCCGGCCCCGGACGAGATCGTGCACAGCCCCAACATGGAACAGGTCGCCCACGTCCCGCCGACGGCGCCGTTGGCCGGGGGCGTCGGCACCGACATCGCGTTCCAGGGCCGCTACGCGTTCGTCGGAAACTACCTGGGCTTCACGATCTACGACATCAAGCAGCCCAAGCGGACGAAGATCACGAGCCAGGTGCTCTGTCCGGGCTCGCAGAACGACGTGTCGGTGACCGGCAACCTGCTGTTCCTGTCCACCGACTCGCGGCGCAGCGACGACTCGTGCGCCTCGACCTCCCAGAACGACGGCACCAAGCCGTACTGGGAGGGCATCAAGATCTTCGACATCAGCGACAAGAGGTCCCCGCGTTACGTCAAGTCGGTGGAGACCGCGTGCGGCTCGCACACCCACACGCTGGTCCCGGACAAGGCGGGCAAGAAGGCCTACCTGTACATCTCCTCGTACGGGCCGTCGGACACGATCTCCGGCTGCCAGCCGCCGCACGACAAGATCACGATCGTCGAGGTGCCGCTGCGCACCCCGACCGCGGCCAAGGTCGCGGCCACTCCGGTGCTGTTCCCGGACGGCGGCAACCCGGGCATCCCCGGCGACGTCGAGAACGGCTACGTCGTCCCGACCTCGGGTTGCCACGACATGACCGTGTACCCGGAGAAGGACCTCGCGGCCGGCGCCTGCATGGGTGACGGCGTGCTGTTCGACATCTCCGACCGGCTCAACCCGCGGGAGATCCACCGGGTGCAGGACGACGAGCACTTCGCGTTCTGGCACTCGGCCACGTTCAACAACGCCGGCACGAAGGTGGTCTTCACCGACGAGCTCGGCGGTGGCGGCGCGGCCACGTGCAACCCGGAGATCGGCGCGGAGCGCGGTGCCGACGGCATCTACGACATCGAGGGCCGCGGCGACGACCGCGAACTCGTGTTCCGGAGCTACTTCAAGATCGACCGCGTCCAGACCGACGACGAGAACTGCGTGGCGCACAACGGTTCGCTGATCCCGGTCAAGGGCAAGGACATCATGGTCCAGTCCTGGTACATGGGCGGCGTGCAGGTGTGGGACTTCACCGACTCGGCGCGGCCGACGAAGATCGGTTACTGGGAGCGCGGCCCGGCCGCGGACCCGGAGACCGGCGGCGGCACGTGGTCGGCGTACTACTACAACGGCCACATCTACTCGTCCGACCTCGGCAAGGGGCTGGACGTGCTCGCGATCAACGACCCGCGGACCAACCCGGCCAAGGGCGTGCACATGGATGAGCTGAACGCACAGACACAGCACCACTACGGCCGCTGAGCCACACACCGCGACGGCGGGCCTCGCGCGACGTGCGGGGCCTGCCGTCGTGTCCGACCGCCGATGCCCGATGGTGAGCCCCGCGCACGGCGACCGGAGCGGATCCGGTACCGTTTTCCCGTCGCGAGGGGCGATTAGCTCAGCGGGAGAGCGTTCCGCTCACACCGGAAAGGTCACTGGTTCGATCCCAGTATCGCCCACTCGTTCGAAAGCCCCCGTGGTGTTACGCATCCCGGGGGCTTTTCGCGTGTCCCCTACTTCTGGCCGTTCCGAAACAGCCGTGCTGAGGTAAGTTGCCTGGTGGCACAACCAGCGGTCCTGCCAAGGCGCTACCAAGTTGCAACCAGCCTTGTCAACATGGGTGAGGTGGGAAGCGATTCTTATACGGAGTGTCGCGGCGAACGCGCATTGTGCTGTACTTCATGGCCCAGACGGGTGAAGTACGACGAACATGCGACCAGAGGGGCAAATTGACCGTCACACATGAAGGGACTCAGTCGTTCAAGGGCTGGGAAGGGAGAGAAGGGTAGCGACGATGCGTAACGACCACGTCACGCTCCGCTCGACGGCGGTGTTCGACCTGCTCGCGCCGAGGACTCCCGCGGTCCCGGTGAAGGTCGAACTGCGCTACGACACGCGCGACCCGTACGCGGTTGTCGCGGCCTTTCGCACCGGCCGGGCGGGCTGGGTGGAGTGGGTCTACGCCCGCGACCTGCTGGCCGACGGTCTGATCGCCGAGGCGGGCAACGGTGACGTGCGCATCCGCCCCGCGGTGGACGATCCCGAGGTCGTCGTCATCGAACTGAGCTCTCCCTCCGGCCATGCGGTGTTCGAGGCGTCCGCGCAGGAGCTGGCCGACTTCCTGGACCGGACCTACGACGTGGTGGTGCCGGGCAACGAGCACCTCTGGGTGGACGTCGACGAGGCCCTCACGCATTTGATCTCCACGGACCTGACCTGAGCGTTCGCCGCACGACAGCCCCCGGTTTGATGAGCGGCGCGCGAGTCGGATAGAGTTTCGCTCGCACCACGGGAACGGGAATCTCCTGGAATCACGTGGGTTCTGCGGACGTAGCGCAGTTGGTAGCGCATCACCTTGCCAAGGTGAGGGTCGCGGGTTCGAGTCCCGTCGTCCGCTCGAAGAGGGGTCGGCCTCCCCAAGGCCGAATCCAGCAATACGGCCCCTCAGACCGGAGCCCTGTGCGCTCGGGCAAATTGGCGGAGTGGCCGAGTGGCTTAGGCAAGGGCCTGCAAAGCCCTGTACGCGGGTTCGATTCCCGCCTCCGCCTCGGGCGATTAGCTCAGTGGGAGAGCACTACCTTGACACGGTAGGGGTCACTGGTTCAATCCCAGTATCGCCCACCAGGTATATACTGTGGTCAGACGGCTTGTTGGTGATCATCACCGGCAGGCCGTTCTGCGTCTGTGGGAGCAGATTGGGTGCAGTTGATCTTGACCCCTTTCGCAGCATGGTAGAGGTCACCTAGCGCGGTGCTTCCATACTGCTCCCACCGCCGTTGGAGGCCGTCGAGCATGGCATCGATCATCGGTGGGGTCACGTGTGAGAAGACCCCGGGGATGCCGCCGAGTTCGTGCCCGAGCCGCTTGGACTGCAGCACCTCGGGCACTTGATCCTCGATCAGCCAGGTCTTGTGGGTGTGGCGCAGGTCGTGGACGTGCAGCCCGGGCGCGATCGGCGCCCAGCCACGGGTGGGGTGGCCGTCCACGGCGGGAAGCCAGACGCGTCGCCGGAAGTTCGACCGCCGGTGAAATCCACCATCGGCGGCGGTGAACACGAACCGGCCGTCGGGATCCTGGTGGCGGTGTGCGGTGAGGATCTCGACCAGAAACGCCGGAAGGTGAATGGTCCGGGCCGCGGCCCTGGTCTTGGGCCGCGCGAGCGTCAACTGGCCGTTGACTTCGTGCAGAGCACCGTCACGAGGATTGATCGCGATCTCCCCCGCATCCAGATTGACCCGCGTCCACTGCAGCCCGGTCAGCTCGCCCCATCGCATCCCGGTGTACGCCGCCGTGATGATCAGCACACCATCGGCTGGTCGCACCCTGCGGACCATCTCGGCGACCTGTTCCGGCCGCGCATGCGGCCGCTCGGTACGGCCATCGAGACGCAGACGCAGCCGGCGGCACGGGTTCACCCCGATCAACCCTTCCTCGACAGCCTCGACGAGCACCATCGACAGCAGCGACACCACGTCGATCACCGTCGGCTCAGCCAACGACCGCCGCAGGCTCTTCACCCAGGCCTTCACCGCCATCCGGGTCACCTCGCCCAACGCCAGATCCCCGAACCGCGGCAGGATGTGATTCCGCAGATGCGAGTCGTACTTCGCCCACGTTCCCGCGCCCACCTCATGCGCATCGGACCACTGTCGGACCCACTCCCCCACCAGTGTCTGCGTCAACCGCGGATCCACCAACGTGCCGTTCCGCTGCTCGCACTCCACATCGGCCGCCCGATCCGCCGCCACCTTCCAGGTGTCGAACCCGGTCTCTGACGTCAACGTCCCATCCGGCAACCGATAGCGAACTCGAAAACCCGCGCCGCGCCTTTCTACCCAAGCCATAAACCATCATCCTCTTGAGCTTCCCCCCGGATCGTGGAGGACTCCACTATGCGGCCCGGCCGACCGCACCGTTCTCGAAGTCGATCGGGGATCGCATGCCACAGGAACTGTGGCGACGTCGTCGATTATAGAAGTCGACAAC
>NZ_JBOHGB010000130.1:0-21229 GCF_050699935.1 Actinophytocola sp. | reverse complement strand
CGATCGTGTGGCTGGCGGGCTACTTCGCGCACGTGCTCGTGCCGATCGCGATCGCCCTGCTGCTGGCCGCGTTGATGGCGCCGGGCGTGGACCGGCTGGTGCGGATGGGCATGCCGCGCGGGTTGGCCTCCGCGATCGTGATGGTCACGGGCATCGCGATCGTCGGCGGCCTGATCACGTTCGTGATCATCACGTTCACCGCCGGGCTTCCCCAGCTGCAGCAACAGGTGTCGGACAGCCTCGGCCAGATCCGTGACTGGCTGCGGACCGGCCCGCTGCACCTGCGTGACTCGCAGATCCAGACGTTCCTCGACAACGCGATCGGCGCGATCGAGAAGAACCAGGCGGCGATCACCGAAGGCGCGATCACCACCGCCGCGACGATCGGCGAGATCCTCACCGGGCTGCTGCTCACGGTGTTCGTGCTGATCTTCTTCCTCTACGACGGCCAGGGCATCTGGCGCTTCGTCACGCGCGGTGTCCCGCAGCGGGTCCGCCAGCGCGTGGACGTGGCCGGCCGCCGCGGGTTCGCCGCGCTGGTCAGCTACGTGCGGGCGACCGCGGCGGTGGCGCTGGTCGACGCGGTCGGCATCGGCATCGGGCTCGCGATCGTCGGGGTGCCGCTGGTGATCCCGCTGGCCGCGCTGGTGTTCCTGTCCGCGTTCATCCCCATCATCGGCGCGTTCGTGGCCGGCACGGTCGCCGTGCTGATCGCCCTGGTGGCCAACGGGTTCATCGCGGCGCTGGTCGTGCTCGGCATCGTGATCGGGGTGATGCAGCTGGAGAGCCACGTGCTGCAGCCGTGGCTGCTCGGCCGTGCGGTGCGGTTGCACCCGCTGGCCGTCGTGCTCGCCATCGCCGGCGGCCTGATCGCGGCCGGCATCGCGGGTGCGCTGCTCGCGGTGCCCCTGCTGGCCGTGCTCAACGCGGGCGTGCGGTCGTTGGTGAGCGAGGACGAGGTGCCGCCGGGCGAGGTCGACGTCCTGCACGAGCGGGAGTCCGAGAAACCGGAGGCGGGGGAGCCGGAGGAGTCCGGCGAGGGTGACACGAAGGCGACATGGGAACGGCCGTGACCGCCACGCCGGCCGGCAAGGACCCCACGGTCCCGTTGTGGCGCGCGGCCGTCCTGCTGCGCGTGCTGACCTTGCTCTTCGCCGCCGGCGTGACGCTGGTGTACCTCGACGAGTACGCACGGCCGTGGCTCGCGCTGGCCACGGTCGGCGCGATGGCCGCGTGGACGGTCGTGATCGCCGTCCGCTACCTGCGTCCGTCCGGGCCGGTGCTCGGGTTCACCGTGCTCGACCTCGCCGTGTGCTGCGCCCTCATGTGCACCTCGCGCCTGGTGCTCACCCCGGTGCAGCTGTCGGTCGCTCAGGCTCCGCTCGTCACGACGGTCTGGGTGACCGGCGTGGTGGCGGCGGGCGCGGTGTGCGCGGGGCCGGCCGTCGGCGCGGGGTTCGGCGCGGTGGTGGCCGCGTTCAACTACGGCGTGCGCGGCTACGTCGACACCGACCTGACGCGTGACCTGGTGCTGCTCGTGGGCGTGGGCTTCGTGCTGGGGCTCGCGGCGTCCTCGTCCCGCCGGTCCGCCGAGCGGCTCGCGGCGGCGCTGCGGGCGGAGGCCGCCACGGCCGAGCGGGACCGGCTGGCGCGCTCCATCCACGACGGCGTGCTGCAGGTGCTGGCCCGCGTGCGACAGCAGGGCGGGGAGCTGCGCGGGGAGGCGGCCGAGCTCGCCCGGCTGGCCGGCGAGCAGGAGATCGCGTTGCGCGCGCTCGTGTCCACCGGACACGTGTCCACACAGGACGGTACGGCGGACCTGGCCGGGCGGCTGAAGCTGCTGGCCTCGGGGCGCACGGAGGTGTCGGTGCCGGCTACCGCGGTACGGCTGCCGGCGGCGGTGGCCGGCGAGCTCGAGTCGGTGGTGCGCGAGGCGCTGACCAACGTGGCCAAGCACGCGGGACCGGACGCCCGGGCATGGGTGCTGCTGGAGGATCTCGGCGACGAGGTCGTCGTGAGCGTCCGCGACGACGGCGTCGGCATCGTGCCGAGCCGGATCGAGGAGGCGGAACGGGAGGGAAGGATGGGGATCGCGCGCTCGATGCGTGGCCGGGTGACCGAGCTGGGCGGCACGATCGAGCTGGAGACCGCGCCGGGCGTCGGCGTGGAGTGGGAGCTGCGGGTGCCCCGCGACGGGACGCCGCGGTGACGTCCACACCGACGTCCACACCGATCAGCGTGATGGTCGTCGACGATCACCCGATGTGGCGCGACGGCGTGGCCCGGGACCTGGCCGAGCGCGGCTTCGAGGTCCGGGCCACCGCGGGCGACGCGGACGGGGCCGTGCGCATCGCCGGCACGGTGCGCCCGGACGTCGTGCTGATGGACCTCAACCTCGGCAGCGTGTCCGGGGTGGCGGCGATCCGGCGGATCACCGGTGCGCTGCCGCGGACCCGGGTGCTCGTGCTGTCCGCGAGCGGTGAGCACGCCGACGTGCTGGAGGCGGTGAAGGCCGGTGCGTCCGGCTACCTGGTCAAGTCCGCGTCGGCCACCGAGCTCGTCGAGGCCGTGCGCCGGACCGCGGCCGGCGACGCGGTGTTCACGCCGGGCCTCGCGGGCCTGGTGCTGGGCGAGTACCGGCGGATGGCGGCCGAGCCCAGCGCCGGCGAGCCGAGCCTGACCCAGCGGGAGACCGAGGTGCTTCGCCTGGTGGCCAAGGGGTTGACGGCACGGCAGATCGCGGGCCGGCTCACGCTCTCGCACCGCACGGTGGAGAACCACGTGCAGTCCACGCTGCGCAAGCTCCAGCTGCACAACCGCGTCGAGCTCGCCCGCTACGCCATCGAGCACGGGCTGGACGAGGAGCCGGACGGCGGCGGGCGACAGGTACCTCAATAGGCTGCGGGAATGCCCGACCCAGACGGTTCCGCCAGCTGACCACCCGCGATGGCATACCGTGGGGGCGTGAACGTGCCGCCGGCGCCGGAGCCGATCGATCCCCGTGAGCTGCGGGTGTCCGATTCGGAACGCGCGCACGTGGTGGACGTGCTGCAGAAGGCGATCGGCCACGGCATGCTCTCGCTCGACGAGTTCGCCGAGCGCACCGACACGGCGCTGGCGGCGAAGACGCGTGCCGAGCTGAACGCCGTGCTGATCGACCTGCCGGGCGTGACGCACCGGGATCCCGACTCGCCGGTGCGGGAGAAGCCGGTCGAGCTACGCGCCAACATGTCGACCCTCAGGCGGCACGGGCCGTGGACGGTGCCGCGCGAGCTGATCGTCCACAATCGGCTGGGATCGACGGAGCTGGACTTCAGCGAGGCCCGGATCGCCTACGACGAGGTGCGCATCGCGCTGAACGTCAGCGGCGGCTCGGTCAAGCTGCTGCTGCCGGAGCGCGCGTCGGTGGTCACCGACCAGGTGCGCGTGACGGCAGGCAGCATCAAGGACAAGGTCGGTGCCGGCGGCGGCACGCCGCGGTTCGTGGTGACGGGCACGCTCACCGCGGGCTCGCTGCACGTGCGCCGGGCGAGCTACGTGCGGATCGGCAGCCTGTTGATCCGGTCGCCGTGGAAGATCAGCCGGGCCAGCGACTGACACCTACTGGACACATGAACGTGCGGAGGAACGCGTGAAGGCTCTGGTCAAGGGCGCCCAGGGTCCTGGTTTAGCACTGACGGACGTGCCAGAGCCACAACCGGGGCCGAACGACGTCAAGCTGCGGGTGCTGCGGACCGGCATCTGCGGCACGGACCTGCACATCGAGGCGTGGGACGAGTGGGCCGCCGCGACGATCTCACCGCCGCTGGTCATCGGGCACGAGTTCGTCGGCGAGGTCGTCGAGATCGGTGCCGCGGTCACCAAGGTCAACGTGGGCGACCTCGTCAGCGGCGAGGGCCACCTGGTGTGCGGCACCTGCCGCAACTGCAATGCCGGCCGGCGGCACCTGTGCGCCAACACGATCGGGCTCGGCGTGCAGACCGCGGGCGCGTTCGCCGAGTACGCGGTGCTGCCCGAGCAGAACGCCTGGGTGCACACCCACCGCGTGGACCTGGACGTGGCGGCGATCTTCGACCCGTTCGGCAACGCCGTGCACACGGCGCTGTCGTTCCCGGTGCTGGGCGAGGACGTGCTGATCACGGGCGCCGGACCGATCGGGCTGATGGCCGCGGCGGTCGCGAAGCACGCGGGCGCGCGGCACGTGGTGATCACCGACGTGAGTGAGCCGCGGCTGGACCTGGCCCGCAAGATTGGCGTGGACGTCGCGCTGGACGTGAGCCGGCACGCGATCGGCGAGGTGTACGGCGAGCTCGACATGTCCGAGGGCTTCGACGTGGGCATGGAGATGTCGGGCCAGCCCACCGCGCTGCGCGAGATGATCGCGAACATGACCCACGGCGGGCGGATCGCCATGCTCGGGTTGCCGGCCTCCGAGATCGCGGTCGACTGGAGCCGGGTGGTCTTCAAGATGCTGACCATCAAGGGGATCTACGGCCGCGAGATGTTCGAGACCTGGTACGCGATGTCGGTGCTCCTGCAGGCGGGGCTCGACATCTCGCCGGTGATCACGCACAGGTTCCACCACACCGACCACGCGGAGGCGTTCTCGACCGCGCGCGAGGGCCGGTGCGGCAAGGTCATTCTCGACTGGACTCATTCGGACGGAGGAGCATCCTGATGTACGGCGCCATGCGGCAGAGCTTGCTCGACGAGCTGGACGAGATCCGCGAGGCGGGGTTGTACAAGGCGGAGCGGGTGATCAGCACGCCGCAGAACGCCACGGTCCGGGTCGGTCCGGACCCGGAGGTGCTGAACTTCTGCGCCAACAACTACCTCGGTCTCGCCGACCACCCGGCGCTCGTCGCGGCCGCCAAGGAGGCGCTGGACCGCTGGGGCTTCGGCATGGCGTCGGTGCGGTTCATCTGCGGCACGCAGGAGCCGCACAAGGAACTGGAGCGTGCGCTGTCGGACTTTCTGTCCACCGAGGACACGATCCTCTACAGCTCGTGCTTCGACGCGAACGCCGGGCTGTTCGAGACGCTGCTGGGCCCGCAGGACGCGGTCATCTCCGACGAGCTCAACCACGCGTCGGTGATCGACGGCGTCCGGCTGTGCAAGGCGAAGCGGCTGCGCTACAAGAACCGCGACCTGGCCGACCTCGAGCGCCAGCTCAAGGAGGCGGTGGACGCCCGCTACCGGATGATCGCGACCGACGGCGTGTTCTCGATGGACGGCTACCTCGCGCCGCTGGACGAGATCTGCGACCTGGCCGACGCGCACGACGCGCTGGTGATGGTGGACGACTCGCACGCGGTCGGCTTCGTCGGCCCGACCGGGCGCGGGACGCCGGAGCTGTTCGGGGTGTCCGACCGGGTGGACGTGCTGACCGGCACGCTGGGCAAGGCGCTCGGCGGGGCGAGCGGCGGGTACGCCTCGGGGCGGGCGGAGATCGTGGCGATGCTGCGGCAGCGGTCGCGGCCGTACCTGTTCTCGAACTCGCTGGCGCCGTCGATCACGTCCGCCGCGCTGGCCGCGCTGGACCTGCTCGGCTCGTCGGGCGAGCTGCTGGCGCGGCTGCGCGCGAACACCGCGCTGTTCCGGTCGCGGATGACGGAGGCCGGTTTCGACCTGCTGCCGGGCGACCACCCGATAATCCCCGTGATGATCGGCGACGCGGCCCTCGCCGGCCGGATGGCGGACCTGCTGCTGGAGCAGGGCGTCTACGTGATCGGCTTCTCCTATCCCGTCGTGCCGCACGGGAAGGCCCGGATCCGCACGCAGTTGTCGGCGGCGCACTCCACCGACGACGTCGACCGCGCGGTCGAGGCGTTCATCGCGGCTCGCGCGAAGCTGTAAGCCGCCTTTCCCTTTGCCCCCGCACAGACTTCGGAACGAACGGACACCACGGTCACTCAGTGTCGGTATTCCCATAACCCCGACACGTTGGGAGTTTCGAATGTCCGCACCAACCATCACCCCGCCCGCCGTACGCAACGCGGTGTTCGCCGTCTGGGCGATCCTCGTGCTCGTCGTGCTCCGCGTCGCCCTGACGTTCGCGTTCGAGGACGACCTCGTCGACGCGTGGGTCGAGAAATCGGGAGCGACCTCGTTACCTCGGGAGATCGTGGCCGAGGGCGCGCCCGCATACACGGGCGTCGCGATCGGGATCCTGGTCATCGGGCTGGTCCTCGCGCTGGCGGCGGCGAACCTGCCGAAGCGCAAGCAGTGGGCGAGGGTCGTCGTGTACGTCTTCGCGTCGCTGAACATCCTCGGCATCGTGTTGTCGTTCCTGGCACCGTCGCTGGTCGTGATCATGGTGATCAACATCGTGGTGGCCCTGCTGTCCGTGGCGGCCATCGTGCTGCTGTCCACGGGGGATGCCAGCCGGTTCTTCGCGAGCTGATATCCGTCAGTTGACCGATGTCTCACATCCCCGGCCGGACGAGGCTTGCTCAGTCCGAACGACGAAAGCAGAGGCCGAAAACCCACGTCGGCACGCTGCGGAGTCATCCGGATACGACATCGTGGCGATCGTGCGCAAGTGCTAACGATTAGTTAGCACATGCGACCCGTAGTGCCACAATGTTCGTCGTCCCTGACAGGTGGCGTGGCCGGGAGACCGGAGACGTCGCAGTCGGGGCCCAACGCCGGCGGAGCATGCCAGCGTCGGGGTCCGGCCTAGCCCAGCAGGCATCGGCCGGATTTCGCGCCGCCGGTACCGGTCGCGTAGCCCCCCGAGCGATCGGTGCCGGCGGCGCGTGTCCCGTTTTCGGGCACTCGCCCACGGACGACCCACTACAGGACGACGTTCACCAGGCGGCCGGGGACGACGATCACCTTGCGGGGCTCGTTGCCGTCAGTCAGTGCGGCGATGCGTTCCTCGGCCAGGGCCGCCGCCCTGACCTCGTCCGCGTCGGCCGAGGCGGGGACCGTGACTCGGGAGCGGACCTTGCCGTTGACCTGGATCGGGTACTCGACCGTCTCCTCGACCAGGTAGCGCTCGTCCGCCCGCGGGAACGGGCCGTGGGCCAGGGAGCCGTCGTGACCCAGCCGTGACCACAGCTCCTCCGCCATGTGCGGGCACAGCGGCGCCAGCATCAGCACCATCGGCGCCACCACCGCGCGCGGGACCGGCTTTCCGGCGTATGCCTTCGTCACGTGGTTGTTCAGCTCGATCAGCTTCGCGCCCGCCGTGTTGAAGCGCATGTTCGCGTAGTCCGCGTGCACGCCGTCGATCGCCTTGTGCAGGGCGCGCAGGGTCGCCTCGTCCGGCTCGTCGTCGCCCGCGCGCAGCTCGCCGGTGTTCTCGTCGACGACGTTGCGCCACAGGCGCTGCAGGAACCGCTGGGCGCCCACGACGTCCTTCGTCGCCCACGGGCGGGAGACGTCCATCGGGCCCATCGCCATCTCGTAGAACCGGAACGTGTCCGCGCCGTAGCGCTCGCACATCTCGTCCGGCGTGACGACGTTCTTCAGGCTCTTGCCCATCTTGCCGTACTCCTGGCGGACCTCCTGCCCGTTCCAGAGGTACTTGCCGTCCATTTCGGACACTTCCTCGGCCGGCACGTACACGCCGCGCGAGTCGGTGTAGGCGTAGGCCTGGATGTAGCCCTGGTTGAACAGCCGGCGGTACGGCTCGGGGGCGGACACGTGGCCGAGGTCGTAGAGCACCTTCTGCCAGAAGCGCGAGTACAGCAGGTGCAGCACCGCGTGCTCGATGCCGCCGATGTAGAGGTCGACCCCGCCCGGATCGCCCGGGCCGTGCTCCTCGGGCCGCGGGCCCAGCCAGTACCTCTCGTTCTCCGGCTCGCAGAACCGCTCGGTGTCGGTCGGGTCGACGTAGCGCAGCTGGTACCAGCACGAACCCGCCCACTGCGGCATCACGTTGGCGTCGCGACGGTAGCGCTTGCGGCCGTCGCCCAGGTCCAGCTCGACCTCGATCCAGTCCTCGGCACGCGACAGCGGCGGCGACGGCTCGGTGTCCGCGTCGTCGGGGTCGTACGTGCGGGGGGAGTAGTCGTCGACGTCGGGCAGCTCGATCGGCAGCATGCTCTCCGGCAGCGGGACCGGCAGGTCGTTCTCGTCGTAGACGATCGGGAACGGCTCGCCCCAGTAACGCTGGCGGGCGAACAGCCAGTCGCGCAGCTTGTACTGCAGCTTGCCCGCGCCGTGGCCATGCCGCTCCAGCCACTCGATGATCGTCTTCTTGGCCTCGTCGATGTCCAGCCCGTCCAGGCTGACGCCGTTCTCCTGGCGGGAGTTGATCGCCGGACCGGCGCCGGTGTAGGCCTCGCCCTCGAAGTCCTCGCTCGGCCGCACGGTGCGGATGATCGACAGCCCGAACTTCGTCGCGAAGTCCCAGTCGCGCTGGTCCTGGCCGGGCACCGCCATGATCGCGCCGGTGCCGTAGCCCATCAGCACGTAGTCGGCGATGAACACCGGGATCTGGTTGCCGTTGACCGGGTTCGTGGCGAACGCGCCGACGAACACACCGGTCTTGTCCTTGTTCTCCTGGCGGTCCATTTCGGACTTCTGCGACGCGGCGTGGCGGTAGGCGGCGACCGCCTCGGCCGGGGTCGCGGCGCCGGAGGTCCAGCTCTCGGCGGTGCCGTCCGGCCACGTGCCGGCCGTGATCTCGTCGACCAGCGGGTGTTCCGGTGCCAGGACCATGTAGGTGGCGCCGAAGACGGTGTCCGGGCGGGTGGTGAACACCTCGATCGCGCGGTCGCCGACCGGGAAGCGGATCTGCGCACCGGCCGACCGGCCGATCCAGTTGCGCTGCATGGTCTTGACCTTCTCCGGCCAGTCCAGCAGCTCCAGGTCGTCGACCAGGCGGTCGGCGTACGCGGTGATCCGCATCATCCACTGACGCAGGCTCTTGCGGAACACCGGGAAGTTGCCGCGGTCGCTGCGTCCCTCGGCGGTGACCTCCTCGTTGGCCACCACGGTGCCCAGGCCCGGGCACCAGTTGACCGGCGCCTCGGACTGGTACACCAGCCGGTGGGAGTCGATGATCCGCCGCTGCTCGACCCGGGTCAGCTCGCACCAGCCACGACCGTCCGGAGTGGAGCGCTTGTCCTGCGCGAACTCGGCCTCCAGCTCCGCGATCGGGCGCGCCTTGTTCGCCTTCTCGTCGTACCAGGCGTTGTAGATCTGCAGGAAGATCCACTGGGTCCAGCGGTAGTAGGTCAGGTCCGTGGTCGCGATTCGACGGCGCTCGTCGTGGCCCAGCCCCAGGCGGCGGATCTGGCTCAGGTACCGCTCGATGTTGTCCTCGGTGGTCTTGCGCGGGTGCTGGCCGGTCTGTACCGCGTACTGCTCGGCGGGCAGGCCGAACGAGTCGAACCCCATGGTGTGCAGCACGTTTCGCCCGGTCATCCGGTGGTAGCGGGCGAACACGTCGGTGCCGATGAACCCCAGCGGGTGGCCGACGTGCAGCCCCGCGCCCGACGGGTAGGGGAACATGTCCTGGACGAACAGCTTGTCCTCGGGTACCTCACCGGCCAGCGGACCGACCGGGTTGGGCGCGTGGAAGGTGCCGTCCTCCTCCCAGAACTGCTGCCAGCGCGGCTCGATGGAGTTGGCCAGCCTGGCGGTGTAGCGGTGGGCCGGCACCGACTCGTCGGCGTCGCTGGTCGTGGGGCTCATCGTGGGTCCTTCCGTGGTGCGTGCTCCGAACACAACAAGACCCCTCTGCCCAAGGGCATGAGGGGTCCGCCGCGCCAACCGCCGGTCAGCGCGGCCAAGTAAGGAGCATGCGTCCGGCGCTCATAGCACCAGGATACCGCGCACACCAACACCCTTTCCGCCACGGCCCACGCCCCGGGGAACCGCCCACAGCACCCCGCACGAATCCCCTTGCCACTCCACGAAATCACGTGTACTCGCGCGCGTGCACCCCATCCGCGACGCCCCCACCCTCTCCGGGGGCACCCCGTGGCTCCATTCTATTGGTGGGGGGTGACGGTTTCGGGGTTGTCGGCCTTGTCTGTGGACAGGTCGCGCGGTTGTGGACGGGCGGCGGGCGGCGCGGGGCGACCACTTACGATCGGGGCGTGGAACTCGTCGCGCTCGTGCCGCTGGTCATCGGGTCGGGGATTGGTGTCGTCGGGGTGCTCGGGTGGCTCGAGCGGCTGCCGCGCAACCGGTTCGGCGGCGTGCGCACACCCGCGTCGCTGCGCAGCGAGCGGGCCTTCCGGGTGGCGAACAAGGTCGCCGGGCCGCCGGTCGCCGTGGCCGGGCTGGTCGGGGTGGCGAGCGGAGCCGCGGGTCTGGCCGCCGGGCTGGTGGTCACCGTCATCGGCTTCGTCGGGATGGTCGCGATCGCCGTGGCCGGCGGGCTGCTCGGGCACCGGGCCGCCGAGGCCCTCCCCGAGGAGCCTCCGGAGCTGCCGCCCGGGTGCCGGGGCTGCGCGTGCGGCGGCTGCGAGCTCGCCGGCCGGGCGGCCGGGTCAGTTGGTGCGGACGTCGCCGGGGTGGGTGGCGAGTAGCGCCAGCGGCATGCCCTGCCGGCGCAGCACCCGGCCCCACAGGTCCTGGTCGGCCGGCGCGAGCACGTCGTTCGGCAGGGCCGGGACCACGATCCAGTCACCGCGCTCGATCTCGCCCTCGACCTGGCCCACGTCCCAGCCCGCGTAGCCGGCGAACACCCGCAGGCCCTTGAACTTCGGCACCAGAATCTCCGGGTCGGCGTCCAGGTCGACCAGCGCCACCGGGCCACGCACGCCGATCAGGCCCTTCACGCCGTTCGGCTCCTCGCCGGTGCGCAGTGCCGCGAGGCACAGGGCCGTCTTCTGCTCCACCGGTCCGCCCACGAACACCGAGCCGGGCACGCTCACGTGCGGCCCCCAGCTCGGCAGCACGTCGTCGACCGGGACTTCGCTCGGCCGGTTCAGCACCACGCCGAGGGTGCCCTCGCCCCGGTGGTCGATCACGAAGACCACGGTGCGGCGGAAGTTGGAGTCGGTCAGGCTGGGCGCCGCCACGAGCAGCGTGCCCGGCTCCACGGCTGCATCGGGGACATCGGATCGCACAGGCACATGATCCCACCCGTCGAGTCGGAATCCAGCGGCCGTATGGCTAATGGGGAACAATGGGCCGGGCCGGCACGTTGTTGCTGGTGGCTGGAGCATCGTTGAGTCCCCCGGGCCCAACTGAGAACCGCCGTCGTGGAATACCGTCCGGCTGGAGTCACGTCGCGCCACACCGCCGAGAGGCGACCAGATGCTCCGTCACCGAAGGGCGTGCGCCTCGACCGGGCGCACGCCCTTCGGACTTTCCAGGTTCATCCGCACCGTAGGCTGACGTCCCGTGAGCACGTCGGCGCGGGACGCGAACGAAGTCACTCGGGCAGGTGATTCAGAGTCCGCGCACCACATCCGGATCGGTGCCCGCCGACTCCTGGGGCTCGCCGGGTTCCGGCGCCTCCTGCTCAGCCGGTTCGCCTCGCAGTGGAGCAGCGGGCTATTCCAGACCGGGCTCGCCGGCGCGGTCGTGTTCAACCCCGAACGCCAGGTCTCGCCGACGGCCATCGCCGCCGGGTTCCTCGTCCTGCTGCTGCCGTACTCGATCATCGGGCCGTTCGCGGGTGCGCTGCTGGACCGCTGGGATCGGCGCCGGGTTCTGGTCGCGGCCAACCTGCTGCAGAGCGTCCTGATCATCGCCGCCGCGATCTGCGTCGCGGCCGGGGTGGGCGGGCTGACGCTGCTGATGCTGGCGCTCATCGTGATCGGCATCAGCCGGTTCATCGGTGCCGGCCTGTCCGCCGCGCTGCCGCACGTCGTGCCGATACGCAACCTGGTCGAGGCGAACGCGCTGTCGGTCACGCTCGGCGCGGTGGTCTCCGTGACCGGTGCCGGCTGCGCCGTGCTACTCCGTGAGGTCTTCGGCGAGGGCAACAGCGGCTCGGGCGGGACGACCGCGGTGGCCGCTGCCGGCGCGGTGGCCGCGGGCTGGCTCGCGGCACGGTTCACCCGCGGCGCGCTCGGCCCGGACAAGATCGACGAGCCGGCCACCGCGATCGCCGCCGTCGCGCACGGGCTCTTCGACGGCGCCCGGGTCGCCATCCGCACGCCGAGCGTCGCCGCCGGGTTCTGCGCGCTGCTCGCACACCGCGCGTCGTTCGGCATCTCGCTGCTGCTCACCGTGCTGCTGATGCGTTTCAGCTTCGAAGACTTCGGACCGATCGAGGCCGGCCTGCCGGGCCTGGGCGTGGTGCTCGGCGCCGGCGCGGCCGGGATCTTCATCGCCGGGCTGACGACCGCGCGGCTGGTCACCGGCTTCGGCCGGAAGCGGACCGTGCTGAGCGCGCTCGGCCTCGCCGCGGCCGCCCAGCTCACCCTCGGCCTGCCCATGATCATGCCGACCGCCCTGGTCGCCGCGTTCCTCATCTCCTACGCCGGCCAGGTGATCAAGCTGTGCGTGGACGCCGCCGTGCAGCGCGACATCGGCGACGAGGCCCGCGGCCGGGTGTTCGCGCTCTACGACATGCTGTTCAACGTCGCCCAGGTCGTGGCCATCGCGATCGCGGCGGCGATGATCCCGGCCAACGGTGAGTCCGCGACGCTGATCGTCATCGCGACCGTGCTCTACCTGGTCGGCATGCTGACCTTCGGGATGGTCACCCGCCAGGGGGTCGTTCGGGCGGCGTGATGCCCTGCTCGTCGGCCCACCGGCGCAGCTCCGCGACCGCCTCGTCGTGCTCCAGCGGACCGCGGTCCAGGCGCAGGTCCTTGAGGTACCGCCAGGCCTGGCCGACCAGCGGGCCCGGGGGCAGGCCGAGCAACCGCATGATCTCGTTCCCGTCGAGGTCCGGCCGCACGCGCGCGAGGTCCTCCTCGGCCGCGATCCGCGCGATCCGCTCCTCGAGGCTGTCGTAGGTGCGCTGCAGGGCGGCCGCCTTGCGCCGGTTGCGGGTGGTGCAGTCGGCGCGGACGAGCTTGTGCAGCCGGGTCAGCAGCGGGCCGGCGTCGGTGACGTAGCGGCGCACCGCCGAGTCGGTCCACTCGCCCCGGCCGTAGCCATGGAACCGCAGGTGCAGGTACACCAGCTGGGCCACGTCCTCGATGATCTCCTTCGGGTATCGCAGCGCGCGCAACCGCTTCCGGGCCAGCTTGGCGCCGACGACCTCGTGGTGGTGGAAGCTCACGCCGCCGCCCTGGACGAACCGCCGCGTCGCGGGCTTGCCGATGTCGTGCAGCAGCGCGGCGAGGCGCAGCACGAGGTCCGGCGAGGCGTCCGGGTCCTCGAGCGCGATCGCCTGGTCCAGGACAACCAGCGAGTGGTGGTAGACGTCCTTGTGCTGATGGTGCTCGTCGATCTCCAGCCGCATGGCCGGGACCTCCGGCAGCACGTGGCCGGCGAGGCCGGTGTCGACCATCAGCTCGATCCCGCGCCTCGGGAACCGGCCGCGGAGCAGCTTCGAGAGCTCGGCCTGGATCCGCTCCGCGGTGACCCGGGTGAGCTCGTCGCGCATCTCGCCGATCGCGGCGAGCACGCGGGGCTCCACGGTGAAGCCGAGCTGGCTCACGAACCGGACCGCACGCATCATCCGCAGCGGATCGTCGGCGAAGGACTCCTGCGGCGTCGCGGGGGTGTCCAGCCGGCGCCGGGCCAGCGCGGAGAGCCCGTCGTGCGGATCGATGAACGTCTTCGTGGACAGGTCGACGGCCATCGCGTTCACCGTGAAGTCGCGCCTGACCAGGTCGTCCTCGATCGAGTCCCCGAAGTGGACCTCGGGCCTGCGGCCCTTCCGGTCGTAGGTGTCGGCCCGGAACGTGGTGATCTCGCACTCCGTGCCGCGCCGCCGCGCGCCGATCGTGCCGAACGCTATCCCGGTGTCCCAGACGGCGTCCGCCCATCCGGATACCAGCCGCCGCACCTGCTCGGGCCGGGCGTCGGTGGCGAAGTCGAGATCGTTGCCCAGCCGGCCCAGCACGGCGTCGCGCACGGTCCCGCCGACGAGGTAGAGCCGGTGCCCGGCCGTGGCGAACCGCTCGGCGAGTTCCTCCGCGACCGGAAAGTGCAGGCGCTCCACCATGGCATGAGATCCGGCATCGTGTTGGGTCAGGTTGGACACGGGGCACGAGCGTATCTGGCGCACCTGGCCGTGCCGGGCCCCGGCCGGACCGCTGACCGCCGACCCGCCCGGCGGCGCCACACTACGATCGCGAACATGCACTCGTCGTCCGGCAGGCCCCGGGGTGCCCGGTCGGGGCGCCGCGGGCGGCGCCGTGGCCAGCGCGGGCATCGGATGGCCGCGGTCGACGAGACGTCGGCGGGCGGCGTGGTGATCAGCGCCGACCGGACGATGGTGGCGCTGATCGGCCGGCTCGACCGGCGCGGCCGGCTGCTGTGGTCGCTGCCGAAGGGCCACATCGAGGAGGGCGAGACGCCGGAGCAGACCGCGGTTCGGGAGGTCCGCGAGGAGACCGGCATCCTGGGCGAGATAATCCGACCACTCGGCACGATCGACTACTGGTTCGTCGCCGACCGCCGCCGGATCCACAAGACCGTGCACCACTTCTTGATGACCCAGCGGGGCGGCGAACTGTCCGACGACGACGTCGAGGTGACCGAGGTCGCCTGGGTCCCCCTCGACGAGCTGGAGGAGCGGCTTGCCTACGCCGACGAGCGCCGGCTGGTGCTGCGCGCGCTCGAACTGCTGGAGTTGCGCATGGCACCGGACGGCGACCCGCCCCGGAGCGCCGCCGGGACCGCGACCGGCGAGGAGCCGGCCAAGGCGGACGGGGGCTGAGCCGGCGTGACGAGGTGGAAGGCGGGCGCCGGCTTCCTCATGACGGCGCTCCTGGCACTCGGCCCCCTGGCGACCCCCGCCGTGGCCGGGTCGATCGGTGACCTGCAGCCCACCGGTGGCACGCCGACCCTTCGGCTGGAGGTCGACTCGCTGACGCCGCGGGTCGTCACCACCGCGACCCCGAGGCTTACCGTCGCCGGCCGGATCACGAACACCGGCGACCGGCTGGTCGACGAGGTCCGGGTCAAGGTGCAGCGCGGCGAACCCGTGGAGACCGAGGCCCAACTGCGCGAGCTCGGCGAGCTCGACACCGACTCGGCCAGCTCCGAGTTCGTGGACGTCGCCGACTCGCTGGAACGGGGCGAAACCGCGCGGTTCGAGGTCGTCGTCCGCGTGCGCGGCGCGGAGCAGTCCCTCGCCCTCTCCGAGCCCGGGGTCTACCCGACGCTCGTCAACGTCAACGGCCGGCCCGACTTCGGCGGCCAGGCCCGGCTCGCGGCGGTGTCGATCCCGCTGCCGGTGCTCTCCGCCCCCGGCGGCAAGGTGGCCCGGCCCAAGCCGACCCCGCCCGGCCTGAGCTTCGTCTGGCCGATCCTCGACACCCAGCCGCGGCGGCTGTCCACCACCGACGGGCAGATCGTGCTCACCGATGACGACCTCGCGGAGTCCCTGGCGGTCAACGGGCGGCTGTTCGGCCTGGTGAGCTCCGTGAGCACGGCCGCCGTGGCGAACAGCACGCTGCCAAGCTCCATGTGCTTCGCGGTCGACCCGGACCTGCTGCAGACCGTCGAGGGCATGACCCGCCCCTACAAGGTGCGTGTGGAAGGCGGCCGCACGGTTCCCGGCAAGGGAACCGAGGCGGCCAGGGACTGGCTCAATCGGCTCCGCGAGCTCACCCGTGGGCAGTGCGTGATCTCCGTGCCGTACGCGGACGCGGACCTCGTCGCCCTGTCCCGTTCGGGTGCGGTGGACCTCTCCCAGCTCTCGCTCGCCAGCGCCGCGGTCGTGCACCAGATCCTCGCGGTCCAGCCGGCCAAGGAGCTCTACTGGCCCGCCGGGGGCACGGTCGACCAGCGCACGCTCGTCGACATCGCCGCGTTCGGCCCGACCACGGTGCTCGCCGACCCGAGCCACCTGCGCGACGTCGAGGGGAAGGCGCCCTACGACGTCACCGGCCCGCAGACCGCGAACGCGGTGCGTGCGTTGCCGGTCGACGCGCTGCTGTCCCGGTCGCTCACGCCGTCGACGGGCAGCGGCGACCTCCAGGACGGGCTCGCCGCGCTCGCCTTCCGAACGATCTTCGACCCGCGTGGCGGCGACCCGGTCATCGTCGCGCCACCGCGCCGGTGGACCGCGTCGGCCACCGAGCTCGGGCTCTACCTCGACCTCGCGGAGCAGCTGTTCCGGGACGGCTTCGCCACCCCGCGGTCGCTGATCCAGGTGATGTCCGGGCCGGACCGGGGCTCCACGGTCGGCTTGTCCTACACCCCGCAGGACACCGCGAAGGAGATCCCGCGCTCGGTCACCACGGACGTGCTGCGCATCAACCGGATCAAGCGGGACCTGCTCGCCGCCATGGACGACGACAACACCACCGAGGTCGACCCGAACGAGCTGCTCTCGCCGATGCAGTACGGCCTGCTGCGTGGCGTGTCCGCCGCCTGGCGCGGCAGGGCCGACCAGGCCACCGCGACGGTCGAGTACGTCGACCAGCAGGTCGCGACGCTCCGCGGCCGGGTGGAGGTGAAGGACCCCGGCCGGCCGCTCACGCTGGCCTCCGGCGACAGCCCGATCCCGCTCAACGTCAACAACAGGCTGCCGGTCGCGATCGTGGTGCGGATCAAGCTCGTCGCGAGCGCGGGCCTGCGCCCGGTGCAGTTCACCGACATCCGGATCCCGCCGCTCAGCTCGCGCAGCCCGCTCGTCGACGCGGAGGTGATCCGCGCGGGCCGGTTCACCGTCGACGCGTCGCTGACCACACCGGGTGGCACGAAGCTCGGCAGCACCGCGCGACTGGAGGTCACGTCCTCGTCCTACGGCGCCATCACGGTCGCGATCACCGGTGTCGCGGGCGGGGTGCTCGTGCTGCTGGTGATCCTCCGGGTCTTCCGGCGGGTACGCGCGGCACGGGCCAGGACGAAGGGCAGCGACGACACCGGGGTTCCCGTTGACGCCTAGCGGCAATACAGAATCTACGTCCGTGAACAAGCGGCCCGACCGTGCCCAGCCCTCGCTGGCCCGCGCCAGCGGTTCGATGGCGATCGCGACGCTGGTCAGCCGCATCACGGGCTTCGCGTGGAAGGTCATGCTGGCCTGGGCGGCGAGCCTCGGCGTGGTCAACGACTCGTTCACCGTGGCCAACACGCTGCCCAACATCGTCTACGAGCTCCTGCTCGGCGGCGTGCTCGCGAGCATCGTGGTGCCGCTGCTGGTCCGCGCGCAGGACGACGCCGACGGCGGCGCGGCCTACACCCAGCGGCTGCTGACGGTCGCGATGACGATGCTCATGGCGGCCACGGTCGTCGCGGTGGCGCTGGCCCCGCTGTTCACCCGGCTCTACATGGACGGCTCCACCGGCGAGGCCAATCCCGAGCTCGCCACGGCGTTCGCCTACCTGCTGCTGCCGGAGATCGTCTTCTACGGCCTGTTCGCCCTGCTGTCCGCGATCCTGCAGGCCAAGCACGTGTTCGGCCCGCCGGCGTGGGCCCCGGTGGCGAACAACCTGATCGTCATGCTGACCATCGGGCTGTACGCGATCGTCCCCGGCGAGATCTCGCTGAACCCGGTCCGGATGGGCGACGCGAAGCTGCTCGTGCTCGGCATCGGCGTCACGCTGGGCATCGCCGTGCAGGCGCTCGTGCTGCTGCCGGCGCTGCGCCGGATCGGGTTCCGCTTCCGCTGGAACTGGGGCGTCGACGCACGGCTGCGCGAGTTCGGCGGACTCGCGCTGTGGATCGTCGGGTACGTGGCGGTCAGCCAGATCGGGCTGGTGTTCACCACCCGCGTGCTCACCGCGGGCGCCCCCGGCGGTGCCGCCATCTACGCGAACGCGTGGCTGCTCTTCCAGCTGCCGTACGGGGTCATCGGGGTGTCGCTGCTGACCGCCATCATGCCCAGGCTGAGCCGTGCGGCCGCGGACCGCGACACCGGGCGGCTCGTCGACGACCTCTCGCTCGCCGGGCGGCTGTCGACCGTGCTGCTGGTGCCGCTGAGCGCGGTGCTGACCGTCGCCGGCTCGGCCATCGGCGTCGCGCTGTTCAACTACGGCAACGCCGACGTCGTGGACGCGCGGCGGCTCGGCGACGCGCTGGCCTTCTCCGCGTTCGGGATCCTCCCGTACGCGCTGGTCATGTTGCAGCTGCGGGTGTTCTACGCGATGAAGGACGCCCGGACGCCGACGCTGATCATGGTCGTGATGACCGTGGTGAAGATCCCGCTGCTCTATCTGTGCCGCGACCAGCTGCGCCCCGACGACGTGGTGATCGGCGTGCTGCTGGTCAACTCGCTCACGTTCGTCGTCGGTGCCGTGCTCGGCCAGATGTGGCTGTGGGTGCGGCTCGGCCGGCTGCAAAGCATGCGAGTGGTCAAGGTGATCGTGCAGACCCTGGTGGCGGGCACCGCCGGGGTCGTCCTCGCGTTCCTCGCCGGCCTGCTGGTCGGGCTCGTGCTGCCGGACGGCTTCGGGGACACCGCGACCGCCTGGGTGCTGTTGACCGTCGAGAGCCTGGTGACGATCGTCGTGGCGTTCGGCCTGCTCGTGGCGTTCAAGGTGCCCGAGTTGAACCCCGCCTGGCAACGAATCACCCGACTGATGCGTCGAGGGTAGGGACGAACGAAAAGACGAACCTGCGCAACTCACGTAGGCTCGTTTCGATCGGCAGAACAGGTGTCCGTCGCGCGATCCTGCCTCTGGCTGGGGCGCTGGGCGGGGAGAGAGCAGTGACGACGAGGCGAACCGACTCCCTCACGGGAGAGTTGAGCCCCGGCGGCGGAGGCGCCGGGGAGAACTTCCTGTTGCCCGGTGCCGTGATCGGCGACGGTCGCTACCGGCTGCTCGCCCAGTTCGGCGTCGACGAGCGGGTGAACGCGCACCTGTGGCGGGCCCGCGACGGGCAGCTGCGCCGGGACGTCGCGCTCACCGTGCTGGTCGGCGAGCCGGGCGACTCCGCCCGCGCGCAGGACGCCCGCCGCACGCTCGAGCGGGCCATGCACGCGGCGCGCTTCAACCACCCCGGGATGGCCCGGGTACTGGACGTGCTGAGCCTGGGCAGCGGCGTGGCCGCGGGCGAGGGCCTGCTGGGCATGGTCGTCGCGGACTGGTCGGCCGGCACGGATCTCGTCGACCTGATCGCCGAGCACCCGCTGCCGCCCGCGACCGCCGCCCGGCTGCTCGAGCCGCTCGCCGCCGCCGTGGAGCGGGCGCACGTTGCCGGGTTGGTACTGGGCGTCGATCACCCGCAGCGGATCCGGGTCACCCCGGAGGGCACGCTGCGCCTCGCCTTCCCCGGCGCGCTGCCCGAGGCCGTGCAGCGCGACGACGTCAAGGGGCTCGGCGCGATCTTGTACCTGCTGCTCACCGGACGCTGGCCGCTGCCCGGTGGCCCGTCCGCGATCCCGGCCCCGCCGCTCACCCCGGACGGCGCGATCGTGGCGCCGGAGACGCTCACCCCGGTGCCGCACGAGCTGTCCGCGGTCGCGCTGCGCAGCCTCGAGGACACCTCCATCGGCGGCATCCGCAACAGCGCCACCCTGCTGTCCGTGCTCGGCCAGGCCGCCGTGTCGGCCGAGCAGACCGAGCACATGCGACCGGTCGAGCAGGGCTCGGAGGACGACGACGGGCCCGTGTGGACCACCCGCCCGCCGGTCCACGACAAGATGCGGCGGCGCAAGCTCGCCATCGGCGTGACCGCGCTCGCCGTGGCCACGGTCGGCGTGCTGGCGTGGGCCGGCCTCCTGCTGATCGACTTCTTCGGCGACGACACCGGCAGCTCCGGCACCCCGATCACGATCAGCCAGCCGCCGCCGAAGGAGGGCGAGAGCGCGCCGCCGAAGCCGCAGGCGGCGGGCCCGATCGACCCGGCCGGGGTGGCCGAGTACAACCCCGAGGGAACCGAGGACGACGAACAGAACGCCAGCAACGTCTCCGACGACGACTCGGGCACACTCTGGGAGACCGACACCTACGAGCAGCAGTTCCCCGCGCTCAAGCCGGGTGTGGGGATCATGGCGTCGTTCGCCGACTCGGTCCGCTTCGCCGCGGTGGAGATCGACTCGCCGAGCCCCGGAACGGTCGTCGAGATCCGTACCGCCCCGTCGCCGGAGCCCGACCTGTCCGAGACGAAGGTGATCGCCAAGGGTGAGCTGCAGAGCGGCACGACGCGGATCGAGCTGCGCAGCGCCGAGCCGACCCAGTACCTCATCGTGTGGGTCCGCACCCTGGGCGAGGGCAACAAGTCCTCGATCGGCGAGCTCGCCTTCATCCGCGCCAGGTGAGTGTCCATGGCCACACCTCTGGCCGCTGACCGGGCGCCCGATATCCTCTTCGGGTGACCACCGCCGCCAGTTCGGACGCCGCCCTCATCGCGGCGCATGCCGCCGGTGACCCGCGTGCCTTCGCTGAGTTGGTCCGCCGCCACCGAGACCGGATGTGGGCCGTAGCGCTGCGCACGCTGCGAGATCCGGAGGAAGCATCCGACGCGCTGCAGGAGGCGTTCATCTCGGCGTTCCGCGCGGCCGCCTCGTTCCGTGCGGAGTCGCAGGTCACGACGTGGCTGCACCGGATCGTGGTGAACGCCTGCCTCGACCGCGTGCGCCGCCGGCAGGCCCGGCCGACCGTGCCACTGCCGGAGACCGGCCCCGGCGAGCCGGCCGCCCCGCGCGACTCGATGTCCGAGCGGGAGACCCGGCTCGTCGTGCAGAACGCGCTGAGCCAGCTGTCCGAGGACCAGCGGGTCCCGATCGTGCTGGTCGACGTCGAGGGATACTCGGTCGCGGAGACGGCCAAGATGCTCGGGATCGCCGAGGGAACCGTGAAGAGCCGGTGCGCACGGGGGCGCGCCAAACTAGCCAAAGTTCTCGGCCATCTCCGGAACCCGGATGCAGAAGCGAACGTCCCAGATGGCGCTGTTGAAGGGCGAAGTGTGCCGGCAAGGCGCCGCTGGGAGGGACGATGACAGACGGCAAGAAGGGGGCGGGCGGCCCAACCGGGCCTCCGTGGTCTGTCGACGTCCTCGCCGACCTGCACGCCGGTGTCCTCGACCGGGCCGAGTCCGAGCGCCTGTGGCCGCTGGTCAACGCCGACCCCGAGGCACGAGCCGTCCTCGCCGCGCTGGACGAGGTCAAGGTCGGCCTCGGCCAGCTGGGCAACGCCCCGGTCGAGCCCATGCCCGCGCGGTACGCCGCCCGCCTCGACGCCGCGCTCGAGGCGGAGATCCGGGCCAGCGGCCGGGTCGCCACCGCCACGCCGCCCACCCC
>NZ_JBOHGB010000129.1:0-21266 GCF_050699935.1 Actinophytocola sp. | reverse complement strand
CCCGGGCGACGGGCGCCGGGGTGGCGGGCGCACTGCGAGCGAACCGGGGTGCGGGCGCGGGCTGCGCGATCCCGTCCACGGCCGGGAACCCGCCGCGGTGGGCCTGGTGCGGATGCCGGGCGGCCTCGGCGGGCGTGAGCACCGGGCTCACGCACGCGTCGGTCCCGGCGAACGTCCGCTCCCACTCGTCCCTCGTACGGCTCGCGAACCGGTTGGCCAGCACGCCCGCGAGCTCCGGCCACCGGTGCCGGTCCAGCTGGTCGGGCAGGTCGGCGTCCGCGAGCCCGAGCCCGTCGAGCAGGGCGGCGTAGAACTGCGGCTCGATCGCGCCGACGGCGACGTACTCGCCGTCCGCGGTCCGGTATGTCCGGTAGAAGGGCGCACCGCCGTCGAGGAGGTTGTGCCCGCGCTCGCCGGGCCACATTCCCTGTGCCAGCAGCATGTGCAGGTGCGTGCTCAGCAGGCCCGCGCCGTCGACCATCGCCGCGTCGACCACCTGGCCCGCGCCGGATCCCCGGCGCTCCAGCAGCGCGGCGAGGCAGCCGAGGGCGAGCAGCATCCCGCCGCCGCCGAAGTCGCCGACCAGGTTCAACGGCGGCACGGGTGGAGCGCCCGCCGGGCCGATCGGGTGCAGCGCGCCCGCTACGGAGATGTAGTTGATGTCGTGACCCGCGGTCGCGGCGAGCGGGCCGGACTGGCCCCAGCCGGTCATCCGCCCGTAGACCAGCTCCGGGTTGCGTTCGAGGCACACGTCCGGGCCGAGCCCGAGCCGCTCGGTGACCCGTGGGCGGAACCCCTCGATCAGCACGTCGGCCCGGTCGATGAGCCGCAGCACCCGGTCGCGGGTACCGGCGTCCTTGAGGTCCGCGGTGACGACCGTGCGGCCGCGGGCGAGCAGGTCGGCCGGATCGGGCCGGCTGCCCGGCCGGTCGACCCGCACCACGTCGGCGCCGAGGTCGGCGAGGATCATCGCCGCGAACGGACCCGGCGCGAGGCTCGCCAGCTCCACGACCCGGATCCCGGCCAACGGTCCACTCACGGCGTCACATCCTCCAGATAGCCGGGGTTCGCCACGCACAACTTGTCCACAACGGACTCCAGAACCGACTGCCGGACAGTCGCGGGGTCGACCTCGCCGGCCCGGATCCGGGACGCGAGCTCGCCGTCGTCCGCGACTCCCAGGGCCCGCAGGCGCTCGCCGTGCGCGCGTGCCTGGCCGGGTCCGAGCGCGAGCTCGCGGCGCACGAGCTCCAGGACGTTGATCGCCACGCGCAGGTGGAACCGGTGTTCCTCCGGCGCGGCACCGAACAGCGGGTCACGCAGGAACTCGACGACGGCCTCGATCAGCTCGCCGGCGGTGGGGGCGTCGTGCGGGGCACTCAGTGACATCGGTTCGCTCGCAAGCTCGCCCTGTGACATCGGTTCGCTCGCAAGCTCGCCCTGTGACATCGGTTCGCTCGCAAGCTCGCCCTGTGACATCGGTTCGCTCGCAAGCTCGCTCACGGCAGCATCCGCAACAGGTCGTACTCCGTCTCGCAGACCCGGCGTCCGATGGCCGCGAGCTCGACGGAGCGGGACTCGCCGCCGAGGTGGACCCGCGCCTGGCGCTGGCAGATCGCGCCCCACTTGAGGGTCCCGAGCACCTGCCACCAGAACAGCCGCGCCGGCTCGACGCACCGGCCGCCCTCCCGCGCGTAGGCGTCGAGGAGGTCCGCCGGCTCGCCCATCCCGCCCACGACGCCGGGCCCGCGGAAGCGCCATGCCTTGAGGCAGAGCCAGGCCAGGTCCTCCGCGGGGTCGCCGAGATGGGCCAGCTCCCAGTCGAGCACCGCCCGGATCCCGTCCGGCCCGACGATGAGGTTGCCGGCGCGGAAGTCGCCGTGCACCAACACCTTCGCCACCTCGGGTGGGCGGTGCGCGCGCAGCCAGTCGATCGCCAGCTCGAACGCCGGGTGCGGCTCGCCGGAGCCGTCGATCCACGCCACCACCCGGTCGAGCTGATCCACGGAGTCCAACCAGGACAGCCCGCCGGTCGGGATCGCGTGCAGTCGCGCGAGAATCCGCCCGCACTGCCCGGCGAACCCCGCACGCGCGGCCGCCAGCTCTGGTGCGCGCAGGATGCGCCGTGGCACGGTCTCGCCGGCGACGAACTCCGACAGCACGAACGGCGCGCCCAGCCGCTCGCCACCGGTGTCCCACGCGAGCACCGTCGGCACCGGCACGCCCGCGGCGGCGGACTCGCGCAGCAGCCGGACCTGCTCGCACACACCGGTACCACCGAGCCCCGAGCCGCGACGTTCGCGTTGCAGCACAAAGGTTCCCGACCACTCGCCGGCCGCCGCGCGCACGCGGTAGGTCTCCCGCGAGGCCCCCGCCGACAGGCGCACCAGCCGGGCCGTGAGCCCGGTCCGGCCCAGCACCGCGGACAGCTCCGCGGCCACGCCGCCGGCGAGGTGGGGAGTGGTCGAGGCGACTGTCACAGGCGTTCGATGATCGTCGCGTTGGCGAGGCCCCCACCCTCGCACATCGTCTGCAACCCGTACCGGCCACCGGTGCGCTCCAGCTCGCACAGGAGGGTGGCCATGAGCTTCGCACCGGACGCGCCGAGCGGGTGGCCGAGCGCGATGGCCCCGCCGTTGACGTTGACCTTCTCCAGGTCGGCGTCGAGCTCGTGCCGCCAGGCGAGGACGACGGACGCGAACGCCTCGTTGATCTCCACCAGGTCGATGTCGGCCAGGGTGAGTCCGGTCCGGTCGAGGATCCTGCGGGTGGCCGGGATGGGCGCGGTGAGCATCGCCACCGGGTCGTCCCCGGCGAGCGCGAACGCGTGGAACCGGGCCCGCGGCGTCAGTCCCAGCTGCTTCGCGCGTTCCTCGCTCGTGATGAGCATCGCCGAGGCGCCGTCGGTGATCTGCGAGCTGTTGCCGGCCGTGACCCGCCCGTCGGGCAGGAAGGCGGGCTTCAGGTTCGCCAATGACTCCACAGTGGATGATCGGATGCCCTCGTCGGCGCTCACCGGCGAACCGTGGGCCGTGGCCGTCCGCGACTCGGCGTCCCAGGTGCGCGACTCGACCGGGACGATCTCCCGGTCGAACCGGCCCTCGTCCCGGGCCCGCGCGGCCCGGGCCTGGCTTCGCGCCGCGTACGCGTCGAGGTCGGTGCGGGTGAGACCCCACCGCTCCGCGATCAGCTCCGCACCGAGGCCCTGCGGCACCAGACCCGGATGGCCGAACGTGTCCCGGTCGGCGTAGCGCCGCGACGCCCTGGGGCCGAACGGCTCGCCGCCGTTCGAGCTCGCGCCCATCGGGGTGCGGGTCATCACCTCCACGCCGGCGGCGATCACGACGTCGTAGGCGCCGGCCAGCACGCCCTGCGCGGCGAAGTGCGCGGCCTGCTGGGAGGACCCGCACTGCCGGTCGATCGAGGTGGCGGGCACGCTCTCGGGCCAGCCGGCCGCGAGGACGGCCGACCGGGCGACGTTCACGCTCTGGTCGCCGACCTGCGAGACGCATCCCATGATCACGTCGTCGACCAGAGCCGGGTCGAGGTCGTTGCGCCGCGCCAGCGCGGTGAGCACCTCGCTCGCCAGGTCGGCGGCGTGCCAGCCGCCCAGCACGCCGTTGCGCCTCCCACCGGGCGTGCGAACCGCGTCCACGATCACAGCGCTGTTGGCCATCGTCCGCTCCCTGTCGTATGATTTTGACGTCAGCGTCACATTAGGTCAGCCCCTCGACGGGTGTCAACGAAGCGAAGGGAACCTCACATGCGGGTGGGCATGCCCCTGGAGTACAGCGGCGGGTTCCGCGAGACCGTCGCGGACCTCGTCGAGTACGAGTCGGCCGGTCTGCAGATCGTGTTCGTGCCGGAGGCGTACAGCTTCGACGCGGTCAGCCAGCTCGGCTTCATCGCCGCGCGCACGCGCACCGTGGAGATCGCGAGCGGCATCATGCAGCTCTTCACCCGCACCCCGACGCTGACCGCCATGACGGCGGCGGGGCTCGACCACGTGTCCGGCGGGCGGTTCACCCTCGGCATCGGCGCGTCCGGGCCGCAGGTGATCGAGGGCTTCCACGGCGTGCCCTACGACGCGCCGCTCGGCCGCACACGCGAGGTCGTGGAGATCTGCCGGCAGGTGTGGCGGCGGGAGAAGGTGAGCTTCTCCGGCCGGTACTACCAGATCCCGCTGCCCGCGGACCGCGGCACCGGGCTCGGCAAGCCACTGCGGCTGATCAACCACCCGGTCCGCGCCGACATCCCCATCATGATCGCCGCGATCGGGCAGCGCAACGTCGCGCTCGCCGCCGAGCTCGCCGACGCGTGGGAGCCGTTGTTCTACCTCCCCGAGCGCGCTGCCGACATGTGGGGCGACGCGCTCGCGCGGGGCACGGCCGCGCGTTCGCCGAACCTGCGGCCCCTCGACGTGGTGGCCGGCGCGCACCTGGCCATCGGGGACGTCGACGACCTGCTGCACGTCGCCCGCCAGCAGGCCGCGCTGTACATCGGCGGCATGGGCGCGCGCGGCCGCAACTTCTACAACGACCTCGCCGTGCGCTACGGGTACGAGCGCGAGGCGGCGACCATCCAGGACCTCTACCTGTCCGGCCGCAAGGAGGAGGCGGCCGCGGCGGTCCCCGACGACCTCGTCCGCTCGACCAACCTCATCGGCCCGCGCGAGACGATCGCCGAGCGCCTCACCGCCCTCGCCGCCGCCGGGGTGACCACGCTGAACCTCACCCCGGTCGCACCGGAGCGCGCCCAGCGGATCCGGGACATCGCGCTCGTGCGGGAGATGGTCGGGGAGATCGCCGAGGCCTGACAACATGGTTGGTGCTAGTCCGTGCTGCTGACGCCCATCAGCACGTCGCGGACGAGTTCGGGATCCCCGATCTCCTCCTGGGAGAGCTCCGCGACGAACCGGCCGAGGTGCAGCGCCCAGGCGCGGGCCGCCAGCCGGCTGGCGAAGGCGACGTTCTGTTCGAGGATCACCACGGCCAGCTCCTCGGCCGCGGCGAGGTCGGTCAGCAGCTCGGTCACGCTGTCGACCGCGCGCGGGGAGAGCCCGAGGGAGGGCTCGTCGAGGATCAGCACCCTCGGATGTGCCATGAGCGCGCGGCAGATGGCGAGCAGCTGCTGCTCGCCACCGCTGAGCTGTCCGGCCCGGACGTTCGCGCGCTCGGCCAGCCGCGGCGCCAGCTCGTACATCTGCGCGAGCCGCCGGCGCCAGTCCTTCGTCCGCCGGCGGACGAAGCCGCCCGCACGCAGGTTGTCCTCGACGCTGAGGTCGGTGAAGACCCGCCGCCCCTCCGGGACGTACACGATGCCGCCGCGTACCCGGGCCTGCCCGCTGGTGCCGGTGATGTCGTCCTCGCCGAGCCCGATCCGTCCCGTCGCCGGCACCAGGCCGGCCACGGCCTGCCCGAGCGAGCTCTTGCCGGCCCCGTTGGAGCCGACGATCGCGACGAGCTCGCCGGCGCCGACGTCGAAGGACACGCCGGACACCGCGGTCGCCGTTCCGTACCGTACCGAGAGTTCCTCGATCGTCAGCATCTCGTCACATCTTCAGGTAGACGTCGCGCAGGGCCGGGTCGCCGGCCAGGTCGGTCGGGCTGCCGTGGGCGATCTTGCGGCCCACGTCGAGAATCGTGAGCTCGTCGACGAGGCTCAGGGTCCGGTCGATGTCGTGTTCGATGAGCAGCACGGTCACTCCCCTGTCGCGGAGCAGGCGGACGGTCTCCACGACCGCGTCGCGCTCCATGAGGTCCAATCCGGACAGTGGTTCGTCGAGCAGGATCATGCGCGGGCGCCGGACCGCGGCCATCGCGATGCCGACCAGCTTGCGGGTCGCGAGGCTGCAGGCGGAGAGCCGGCGGTCCAGTTCCCCTTCCAGCAACAGGATCGAGCAGATCTCGTCGACGTCGGGACCGCCGCGTCGCCTGGCGGCCAGCGTGATGTTCTGCCGGACCGTCAGCCGGCCGAACCCGGCGGCGTTCTGGAACGTGCGGGCGAGGCCGGCGTTGGCCACCCGGTGCGGCCGCCACCCGCGTACGGACTGGCCGGACCACCGCACGTCGCCGCTCTGGTAGGTGACGAACCCGGTCATCGCGTTGAACAAGGTGGTCTTGCCCGCCCCGTTCGGGCCGACCACGCCGGTGATCGAGCCCTCGGCGACGGACAGGTCCACGTCGTCGACCGCGCAGACCCCGCCTATCCGGCAGGTCAGCCCCTCGACGGTGAGCAGCGCGGTCGATTGTGCGGAGGTCATCACACCTCGCCCTTCTCCCCGCCCGCGGGCACGTGCTCGCGGACGTCGGTTCGCAGATCGTCCAGGGGCCGCCCGGCCGACGCCGCCACCGGCGGCCCGCCGCGCCACCGGCGCAAGCCCCGGGTCAGCCACCGCAGCAGGTCGCGCAGGAGACCCACGATCCCCCGGTCGGGCGCGAGCAGCACCACGACGGCCATCGCCACGCCGACGATCACCGGACGCAGCACCGGGTCGAGGTCGTAGAGCTGCGGCAGGGTGGCGAGCACGCCCACACCCACGAACGCGCCGGTGACGCTGCCCATGCCGCCGACGTAGAGCAGGCCCAGGATGTAGATCGACTGCTCGACGCCCATGAGGTCGGGGTTGATGAACCCGACCATCGGCGCGTACAGCACGCCGGCGGCCGCCGCGATCACGGACGACAGCACGAAGATCACGGTCTTGTAGAACGTCGGGTTGAAGCCGAGGCCGCGGGTGAGGTTCTCCGACTCGCGGACGGCCATCAGCCGCGGCCCGAGCGACGTGTTGCGCACCAGCGCCGTGACCACCAGGGTGAGCAGCAGCAGGCCCGCGATCCACATCGTGATGAACCGGTACACGGTCCAGCCGTCCGGGAGACCGCCCTCCAGTCCGAACGTCACCGGCAGCCCCTCCGAGCCGCCCGACACCGCGGTGGTGTTGTTGACCAGCTGGACGAGCAGCTCGCCGAAGGCGAACGTGACGATGGCGAAGTACAGCCCGGCCGTCCTGCTGGTGGCGGGAAGGCCGACGAGGAGCGCGACGACGGCCACGATCCCGAGGGCGGCGAGGCCGGCGAGCGGCAGGCTCCACCCCGCGTTCTGGGCCAGCAGCGTCGAGGCGTACGCGCCCACCCCGAAGAACGCGGCGTGCCCCATGGAGAGCATGCCGGTCGTGCCGACCATCAGGTCGAGGCTGACGGCCAGCGTCACGAACGTCATGAACGTGCCGAGCAGCACCACACGCTGGTCCGCGACGTAGTAGGTGAACACGGCCAGCACGGCGAACACGCCGACCGCACCACCGAGATCGCGTACGAGAAGCCGGTTCATCCCGCTCGCCCGACCTTCCTGCCGAACAGGCCACGCGGCGCGACGAGCAACACGACGATCATGAACACGAACGCGTACACGTTGGTGATGGACGGGCTGAGGTACGTCGCACCGAAGGACTCCAGCACTCCGAACGCCAGCCCGGCGACGAGCGCGCCGGTCACCGAGCCGAGGCCACCGACGATGACCACGGCGAACCCCTTGAGCAGGAACGCCGCGCCGGTCAGCGGTGTCACCGGATAGCTGGCCGCGATGGCGATGCCCGCCGCCGCGGCCAGCAACCCGGAGAGGATGAAGGCGTACCGCCCGATACGCCTCGGGGACATCCCCAGCGTGGTGGCGGCCACGCGGTCGTCGCCGCACGCCCGCAGCGCGAGCCCGATCCAGCTGCGGCGCAGCAGAACCGCGAGGCCCACCACCACGAGGCACAGCGCGACCAGCACCAGCAGCCGGGTCGTGGCGATCCGGTCGCCGCCGGGCAACTCCACGAAGCCCGACAGCGACGGCCCGCGCCGCGGGGAGGTGCTGAACTCGCGCAGCATCAGGTTCTGCACCACCAACAGCACCGCGAGCGAGAGCACCAGGGCCTGCAGGTGGTTGCCGACGGTGAACTTGAAACCGCCCGCGTAGAGCCCGGCTGCCAGGACGGCGACCACGACCAGGGTCACGAGGATCGCCGTCGGGACACCGAGAACCGGGCTGAACAGGATGACCCCGAAGGCGCCCAGCGTGACCAGCTCGCCGTGCGCGAAGTTCACGATGTCGGTGATGCCGAACACGAGCACCAGGCCGAGCGCCACCGCGGCGTAGATCGACCCCTGGGTGATCCCGAAGAGGATCACTACGAGCAGATCGGACATGCCGTCGCCACCTTCACTCCGTCTCGCACTCCGTCTCTCGCCTACCGCCGTCCGCTATTCCTCGGTCGCGATCACCGACATCTGTCCATCTCGGACGATGCCGACCTTGATGGGAGACTTGTTGACGCCGTCCTCGTCGAAACCGACGTCGACCACACCCTCGTAGGAGGATCCGCGCAGCGCGTCGGCGACCTTGTTCATGTCCTCGGTCGTGCCGGCCTTCTCGATTGCCTGCGCGAGCAAGAAGATGTAGTCGTAGTAGTAGAGCGCCTGGGCGGAGTTGGAGTCGACCTTGCGGTCGAACTTCTTCTCGTACCGCGCGAAGAAGTCCTTTGCCTTGTCGGTACTCGGGTTCAGCGGGTCCTCGGTGTAGATGACGCAGGTGTACGCGTCGATCTTCGTGCCGGCGTCGATCCCGACCTGACACACCGATCCGCGGTTGAAGAACACCTTGCCGCGGTTGGCCTCGATGGCCGCGTTGACCAATGCCACGCTGACCGGGTCCGAGTAACCGATGAAGAATGCGTCCACATTATTCGGAGTGCGTTGGATCAACGGCGCGAAGTTCGTCTCCTCGGTCGGGAACGTGTCCTTCGAGACCACCTGCATGCCGCTCTTTTCGAATTCAGGCGGATAAATATCCATGATGCTCGTACCGACCGCGTCGTTGATCATGAGCGCGGAAACCGTCGAGACATCCGGGAATTCATTCTTGAGGACGGAAATGTACTGCTGGGCGGTCAGGTCGTCCGGGGTGAGGGTTCGGAAGATCGGGTCGCCCTTGCCCGCATACTTGTCCAGCGACGTGGCCGCGGCCAGGTGCAGGGCGCGCCCGCCCGACCGCAGGACCACACCGGCGATCGGCTCGCTCAGCGCGCTCGGCGTGGCGCCGACGATGATCTGGGCACCGTCGCCGGTGATGGCCTCCTGAGCAGCCTGCGCCGCGATGGCGGGGTCGCTCTGCAGGTCGACCTCCTCGACGTCGAACCGGTACTGCTGCCCGCCGACCGTCACGCCGCCACGTTCGTTGATCTCGTCGAACGCCATCTGGGCGCCACGGATGGTCTCGATGCCGAAGGTGGAGAGCTGGCCGGACTGGGCATCCATCACCGCGACCTTGATGGTGCCCTCCTCCGCCTGGCTCCCACCCCCGCCGCCACCTGGCTGCCCGCACGCCGCGAGCGTCAGCGCCATTACCGCACCCAGCGCTAGAACACGAGGTTTCATGGCAGTCAGTCTCCATTTCTCCGCCGCGACGAGACACGGTCACGGCGGCACGACAAAACTCTCGGCGACCTGCCACTGAAGGTCGTGAGATCATTTCCCGGTCTCTCGCGCCACCACGTATGTGACGCGCGTGTCATATGACACGCTATGGGCTTGCTACAGTCAAGTCAATCAGGATCGCGATTTTGTTACATGTGTACGGATAACCATTGCTGTGAACCGTTTCCGCACCTGGCGAAAACGGCGAGAAATCACCACCGGCGTGCTCGCCGGACTCCGAGGAGGTATCAGCCGACTCCGGCCAGTACGGCAGCCTCCTCGAACAGAGCGGGTACGTCGTGGCGAAGTGCCGCGCTGTAGTCGGATCTCGCGAGCCCTCGCACGTGCCGGGCCCAGGCGGCCTCCACGACCGCACCGAGCTTCCACAGGGCGAACACGAGATACCAGTCCACATGAGACACATCCCGCCCGGTCCGGTCCGCGTAGCGGACCACGAGGTCACCACGATCGATGACCTCCCCGGATCTCGACACGGCCTGCAGCCTGGGCATCGCGGGACGCGTGACGGGCCGCCGTCCCCACAACGCCAGGAAGAGCCCCACGTCGACGAGCGGGTCGCCGATCGTGGACATCTCCCAGTCGACAATGGACACCACCGCCGGCCGGTGGACCGAGACGAGGCAGTTGTCCAGGTGGAAGTCCCCGTGCAGGAGCGCCGCCGGCCGCTCGGGCGGGACGTTCCCGGCCAGCCAGGTGCGAACCCGGTCGAACATTCCGAGCTCGCGGGTCTGGTTGCGCCGGAAGTGGCTCTCCCACCGCGGCACCTGGCGGGCGAGGTAACCTTGCGGTCTGCCGAACTCCTCCAGGCCGGCCGCCCGCCAGTCGGCGGTGTGCAGCGTGGCCAGACCGTCGATCGCGGCGACCCCGAGCTCCGAGGCGGCACCGGGCGTGTCCCGGTAGGCGTGCGGCAGCTCGTCGAGCACCGACACCGCGTCCGCGACGAACTCCATTGCCAGGAACGGCGCTCCCGCCACGTCGGTGTCCGCACAGAAGGCCAGCGCCCGCGGGGCCGGGACCTCCGTGTCGTTCAAGGCACGCAGCACGACCCACTCACGGGCCATGCTGTGCGCCGACGGGTCGAGCCCGTGCGCCGGCGGCATGCGGACCACGACCCGACCCTCGCCGGAGGACAACAGGTACGTCTCGTTGGAGTTGCCGCCCGGGAGCCGGGTCATCGTGGCGCCGGCCGGGTCGAGCTCGACCCGCGCGTTGCCGCGCAGCCAGTCGGCCACCCGCGCGGCATGCGCCGTGCGGGCACCGTCCACTGTGGTCGAACGCTCGCTCATCAGCCCGTCCCGGCCGACTCGCCGTAGCGGGCGACCGCGGCCGCCCGGCGGGTGGGTATGTGCTCGGTCGGCACCTCCACCGGCTCGTACTCGCGCAGGATCCGCCGCGCCACGGTCACCTTGTGCACCTCGTCGGGACCGTCGTAGAGCCGGCCGGCACGCGACCAGCGGTACATCTGCTCGAGGGGCATGTCCCCGGAGTAGCCGAGCGAGCCGTGCAGCTGGATCGCCTTGTCCAGCACGTCGTGCATCACCGCCGCGCCGTGGTACTTGATCATCGCGATCTCCGTGCGCGCGGCGCTCGCGCCGTGCCGGTCGATCGTCCACGCCGCCTTCATGGTGAGCAGCCGCGCGGCCTCGATCCGCGCGGCCGACTCGGCCACCCACTGCTGAACCATCTGCTTGTCGGCGAGCGACCCGCCGTGGACGCTCTTGCTCACCGCGCGCTCGCACAGCATGTCGAACGCCCGGCGGCACACGCCGACCCACCGCATGCAGTGGTGGATGCGCCCGGGCCCGAGCCGCTTCTGCGCGAGGACGAACGCCTGCCCCTCCGCCCCGAGCAGGTTCTCGGCCGGGACCCGGACGTCGTCGTACCAGACCTCGTCGTGGACGTAGAGCGGGTCGTCGAGGTTCGTGTCGGACATCGTCGCGATGCCACGCATCCGGATGCCGGGCGTGTCGGTGGGCACGATGAACATCGACATGCCCTCGTACGGGTGCGCGTCGGGGTCGGTCACCGCCATCAGGATGTGGAAGTCGCTGCGCGATCCGTTGCCCACGAACCACTTGTGCGCGTTGATCACGTAGCCGTCGCCGTCCCGCACCGCCCGCGAGGTGAACTGCTTGGGGTCGGAACCCGTCCCCTGCTCCGTCATCGAGAACGCGCTGTCGATGTCACCGGCGAGCAACGGCGTCAGCCATCGCCTCTTCTGTTCGGGTGTGCCGGCGATCGCGATCAGCTCGGCGTTGCCCGAGTCGGGCGCCTGGCAGCCGAACACGTGCGGCGCGAGGTCGCTCGCGCCGAGAACCTCGTGCAGCAGGGCGAGCTCGACCTGACCGAGCCCCTGCCCGCCGTGCTCGGGGCCGAGGTGTGCCGCCCACAGGTTGTTCCGCTTGACCTCGTCCTGCAGCGGCTTGGCCAGCCGCCGGAAGGAGTGGTGATCGAGCCCGAGCACTTCCAACGGATAGATCTCGTCCCGAACGAACTCCCGAGCCCAGGCGAGCTTCTTCCCGTAGCGAGGATCGACATCGAAGTCGTAGGCCATGCCAGCCCGCTTCCCGGTCGGGCGTCTCAGTTGACGCTGACGTCACAGTCATGCTATTACATCTTTACCGGTGGACGGCGTCAAGGGCCATTTGGGACTTGGAGCCCCGGCAGCGTCTTCGGTCCGATGTGGATCGTCGGCGCCTCGTCGTACGGGGCGGGGGACGCCTGCGACGAGAGGCGGTTGACGGGTGACCGAGCGGACGCCCTTGCGGGGGAAGACCGCGCTCATCACGGGGGGCAGTCGCGGTCTCGGGCGCGCGATGGTGCTCGCGTTCGCCGACGCGGGGGCCACGGTCGTGGTCGCGAGCCGCAAGCACGACCTCGGAGAGGACGTCGTGCGTGCGGTCGAGCAACGCGGCGGGCGCGCGGCGTACCACGCGGTGGACGTGTCCCGATGGAACCAGCTCGACGGGCTGGTCGACGAGACGCTCGACCGGTTCGGGCGGATCGACGTCCTGGTCAACAACGTCGGCAAGTCACCGCCGTACGACCGGCTCGCCGACGTCGACGAGGCCTACTTCGACGCCGTGTGCGCGGTGAACCTGAAGGGCCCGTTCCGCCTGGCCGTCCTCGTCTCGGAGGCGATGGCCGCGGGTGGGGGTGGATCGATCGTCAACGTGTCCAGCAGCGCGTCGGCACGGCCGGAACCACTGGCCCTGCCCTATGCCGCGGCGAAGGCCGGCCTGGAGACGGTGACGAAGGGCCTCGCGACGGCGTACGCCCCCACCGTCCGGGTCAACGCGATCGTTCCCGGTCCGTTCCGGACGGACGTGAGCCGGGCCTGGGATCCCGAGCGCACGGCGGACCTGGCGGCGCGCACGCTGCTGCGCCGGATCGCCGAGCCCGAGGAGATCATCGGCGCCGCACTGTACTTCGCGAGCGACTGGTCGAGCTACACGACCGGAGCGCTGCTCGCCGTGGACGGCGGATCCGTCTAGACACGCGTCGCGCGAAGGGGGTGTGCGGATGATCGGCCGCGAGACGCCGCCACCTCACCGCGTCCGGCCGCCGGCCGAGCCGCAGCGCATCCGGCGTGCCACCGGCCCCTTGACCGACAGGGGGCAGGCGCGCAAGGCCGCGCTGCTGCTGGCGGCCCGGCGGGTGTTCGAGCGGAAGGGGTTCGTCGACACCCGCGTCGCGGACATCGTCGCGGAGGCCAAGGTCGCCCACGGCACCTTCTACACGTACTTCGCGTCGAAGGAGGCCGTGTTCCGTGCGGTCGCACAGGACACGGTCGACGACATGCTGGCGGCGCTGCGCGCGGGCGGCTATCCGGACGACCCCCAGGAGCGGGTGCGGGTGGCGCTGCGCCGGTTCGTCGAGGTGTACCGGCTCAACGCCCGCATCATCGCGCTGACCGAGCAGGCGGGCACGTTCAGCCCGGAGCTGCGGGCCATGCGGCTGGCGCTGCGCGAGGCGTTCGTGCGTCGTTCCGCGCGAAGCATCCGCCGGCTCCAGAAGGAAGGCATCGCGGACCCCGGACTGAACGCCGTGCTGACCGCCGAGGTGCTCGGCGCGATGGTCGACCAGACCTGCTACGTGTGGTTCGCCCTGGCGAGGGGGTTCGCGCCCGACGCCGTGCTCGAGGCGCTCGCCACGACCTGGGCCCGCGCGATCGCCGTCGACGGCCGGCACGCGAACCGGGCGCCCGCGCGCGAGGTCTGACGCCGTCACCTCAGCCGGTGTGGACGGCGGCCTTCCCGGCGTAGCGCTCGCGGAGCACGCCCTTCTGGATCTTGCCGATCGCGTTGCGGGGCAGCTCCGGGACGAACTCGATGTGCGCGGGCGTCTTGAACCGTGTCAGACCGCTGTCCTGGGCGGCCTTGCGGATCGCGTCCGCCGTGGCCCGCGCACCGGGCCGCAGGACCACGGCCGCCAGAATGTTCTCGCCCCACTCCGGATCGGCGACGCCGATCACGGCCGCCTCCATCACCGCGGGGTGGTGGTAGAGGGCCTCCTCGACCTCCTTGCTCGCGATGTTCTGCCCGCCGCGGATGATGATGTCCTTGCTGCGGTCGACCAGGTAGAACCAGCCGTCGCGAAGCTCGGCGATGTCGCCGGAGTGCAGCCAACCGTTGCGGACCGTCTGCTCGGTCAGCTCGGGCGCGTCCCAGTACCCGCGCATCACGTACGGGCCCTTGAAGACGACTTCGCCGCGGCCGTTCTCGGCGAGGTACTCCCCCGACTCGTCGACGACGCGCACGTCGATGCCGTAGGACGGCTGGCCGACGGAGCCGAGGAGCTCGGTCTCCCCCGCCAGCGCCCGCTCGTGCTCGGTGGGGCGGAGCATGGTGCCGACCGCGGCGGTCTCGATCATGCCGTACAGCTGGATGAACACGTTGCCGAAGATCGCCATCAGCTCGGCGGCACGCTCGACCGACATGGGCGCGGAGCCGTACCCGAGGCGCCGCATCGTGGGCATGGACTCGCCGCTGCTGCGCGCCACCTCCAGCACCCGGTACAGCATCGTCGGCACCACCTGGGTGTGGGTGACCCGAAGGCGGTTGACTCGCTCGAGCCACGCCGCCCCGTCGAAGGAACGGACGTCGCCGAGTACCAGGGTCGCGCCGTGGTACAGGGCGGGGATCGTCTGGATGTTGGTCGCCGAGTTGTGCGGAATGCTGACCAGAACCCGACTCGACCCGTCGATCGCGTACTCCAGGCCGACGTTGGCCGCGTGCGCGAGCACGGCGTCGTGGGTGAAGGTGGCTCCTTTGGGACGGCCGGTCGTCCCGCTCGTGTACTGGATGAGGGCGTCCCGCGCGCCGCCGACCGAGAGCACCGAGGCCGGCGCGGCCATGGAGCCCGAGCCGACCGCCCGCGGGTACTCGTCCTCGACGGTCAGCACCGCGAACCCCAGCTCGCCCGCGAGCATCCGAACGACGTCCAGGAAGTCGTGCTGGGTGACGACCAGGCGCACCCCGGCGTTGCCGAAGTTCGCCCGCAGGTCGGTCTCCGACAGCCGGAAGTTCATGGGCGCCGCGATGGCCCCGAGCTTCGCGCAGGCCACGAGCAGCTCGACGATCTCGAGGCGGTTGTACAGCAGGTAGCCGACCCGGTCGCCGGGCGCCACGCCGATGACCTCGGCGAGGTAGTGCGCGAGCCGGTTCGTGCGCACGTCCAACTCGGCGTAGGTGAGCGTGCGCTCGCCGTTCTCGTCGACGGCCACCTGGCCGGGAAAGCGCCGGGCGTGGTGCCCGACAGAGATGCCGATGTTCATCGACACACACCCTCTCCGTCGAAGAAGCGACCATGACGTCAATGTCAAGCTAGTTACCGGCCGACCGCCAGGTCAAGGGTTCCATATCAGTTGTCGCGGGTCAGAACCTCGTTCGTGGTCAGCCAAGCAATCCGTCCCGGAAAAGCGAGGTCTATGGTCGCCTCGGGGGTCCCGTTCGGATGCGGACCGCGGTGGTGATCCGAATGCACACAGCAACTGGGAGAGGGCGCAATGGGTGAGTTGCACGTCAACATGAACACCACGCTCGACGGCGTGATCCAGGCCAACGGTGGCCCCAACGAACAGGACGGGGACTTCGAGTACGCCGGCTGGGAGCGCCCGTTCTGGGATTCGGAGTCCGGCGAACAGGTGGACGCGGACGTGCGGGCATCCGACGCGCTGCTGCTGGGTCGCACGACGTACGACATCTTCCGCGGCTACTGGCCGGACGTCACGGACAACGAGATCGGGCGGGCCTTCAACCGGGTCCCCAAGTACGTCGCGTCCCGCGGCACGCCGGAACTGTCCTGGGACGTCAGCACCCAGCTGACCGACGTGGGCGCCGAGGTTCGTGACCTGCGTGAGCGGCATGAGCAGATCCACACGTGGGGCAGCGCGAACCTGCTGCGGACCCTGTTCCGCGAGGCCCTGGTCGACCAGGTGAACCTGTGGGTGTGTCCGGTTGTGCTCGGGCACGGCAAGAAGCTCTTCCCTGAAGGCACCGCAGCCACCCGGTTCGAGCTGGTCGAACCGCCGAAGTCGTTTCCAGGAGGGGTGACGCTGCTGCGCTACCGGTGCCTCGAGGGCCCGCCGGAGACGGCGTCGGTCCCGAGCTGACCCGCGAAGACCCGCGTGGAAGGACGCCTTACGGACGCTCGATGTCAGGAAGGCGTCCTTCCAGGCCCTACGCGGTGGTAGTCCAGAAGAAGCCGTCGGTGGTCGGGACCAGGCCACCGTCGAACCGGGGTTTCTCGGCCGGTCGCTCGTCGCCGTAGAGGACCTGGTCCTGGAGGCCCTTCATGTCGACGTCGACCAGCTTGTTGGCCTTGAGGATGCCCTCGTCGTCCGCGCCCTCGTCGAACGAGCGCAGATGGTCGCTGATCCGCTGGCCGGTCGCGAAGATCTCCGGGTCGGTGGTCGAGACGCCGGCGATGAGCCGGACGAAGGCCTCGTTGTCGCGCTCGGTCGTGTTGAGGATCTTGCGTGCTTCCCAGAAGTAGGAGTCCTCGTGCCGGTTGAAGTCGTAGAAGGCGATCAGGAACTTGTAGATGTTCTCGAACTCGGACCGGTAGCGGGTCTCGAACTCCGTGAAGGCGCGGTCCTCGTCCAGGTCCCCGGTGCCCTTCAGCAGGCTGTTGATCGAGCGGGCCGCGAGGAGCCCGGAGTAGGTCGCGAGGTGGACGCCGGTGGAGAACACCGGGTCGATGAAGCACGCAGCGTCGCCGAGCAGGATCAGGCCGGGCATCCAGTAACGGGTGTTCGAGTACGAGTAGTCCCTGCGCACGCGGTACTTGCCGTACTGGCCCTCGGTGACGCGGGTGGCGGGCGCCAGCAGGTCCTTGACGATGTCACAGGAGTCGATGAAGCCGCGCATGGCGGCGTCCTGGCCCTGCTGGATCTTCGCGGCGTGCCTGCGGTCCACCACGGCGCCGACGCTCGTCAGCGTGTCCGAGAGCGGGATGTACCAGAACCAGCCCGCGTCGAACGCGGCGCAGAGGATGTTGCCGCCGAACGGTTCCGGGAGCCGCTTGGCGTTCTCGAAGTAGGTGAACAGCGCGATGTTCTGGAAGAACTCCGACACCACGCGCTCACCGGCGAGCTTGTGGAACTGGCTCTGGTTCCCGGACGCGTCCGCCACGAAGCGCGCCCGCGCCGTCGACTCGGCACCGGAGCCGTCCGCGAACCGAACGCCCACCAGGCGTCCGTCCTCGACGATCAGCTTCTTCACCGAGTGGTTCTCCCGCACCTGAACGCCCCGCTTCCGCGCGTTGTTCAGCAGGATCTCGTCGAACCGGGAGCGCTCGACCTGGAACGCGTAGCCGGCGTTCACCTTCTCCAGCTCCGGCGCGATGGCGAAGTTGAACCGCCACGGCTCGGGGCTGCGGCCCCAGCGGAACACGCCGCCCAGCTTCTTGACGAAGTTGGCGCTCTTCAGCTCGTCCAGGCAGCCGAGCATGCCGCAGATGCCGTGCACGGTGATCGGCAGGAGCGACTCGCCGATCTGGTAGCGCGGGAAGCTCTCCCGCTCGAGTAACAGCACCGACAAGCCCTGCATCGCGACCAGCGTGCTGACCGTGGCGCCGGCGGGCCCGCCGCCGATCACGATGAGGTCGAACTCTTCGGTTTCGGGCATCGGGGGCTCCTGGGTGTCGGCAGGGTGGGTCGACTCTGGTCACCATGATCGAGCCGCCGGAGTGGCGGCCAGCTTGGTACGGATCGGGATGGGTTCGGGGTGCCGGTCCGGATCGTCGAACGGCGGGGCGCTCCACGCGGCGACCGTGTACGTGATGTCCTCGCCGCGGCTCTCGAGGTAGCAGATCATGTTCACCGGCCAGCCGGTGTTGCGGTACACGTACTCGTCCATCTCGGTCGGGTGCTCGCTCACGTGCTGCCGGCGCTCGTTCGCCGGGCCGATGCTCTGCCAGTCGGGATGCATGTGCAGCGATCCCACCAGTTCGAGCCCCTGCGCCTGCGCCTCCCGGGTGAGGCGGAGCTGCTCGGCGGAGTCGCACCAGAAGCCGCGCCCCTTGTCCGTGTACCCGGCGCCGAAGCACGGCACGATGACCTCACGGAACTCCTCGAGCACCCGCTCGTCGGTCTCCCGCACGTTCAACGCGAACCGCAGCGACTCGATGCGCACCAGGTCGTCCTCGACCCGCCCGAAGAGCAGCCCCCACGACCGGGGCTTGTGCTGGGTGCGCGCCCGCCCGCCCGCCGTCTCCAGGCTCGTGACGTACTCCTTCAGCGCGTCGTCGAGGTACTCGTCGAACAGGCGCGGGTCGATCAGCACACTAACGCCCACACCAAGGCCCATACCCGTGGTTCTCCGCTCGTTCCGTGGCCAGGCGGTCAGACGAGGCCGCCGTTGACTCGAATGGTTTGTCCGCTCACCCAGGCCCCCCGGTCACCGACGAGCATGGAGACCACCCCAGCGACGTCCGCCGGGGTGCCGATCCGGCCGAGCGGGGTCTGCCGGGCCAGCCCGTCGACGGCCGCGGCCGGGTACCGCTGGAGGAAGAGCTCGGTGCCGGTGGGACCGGGCGCCACGGCGTTCGCCGTGATGCCGCGCTCGCCGAGCTCCCTCGCCAGCGCCGCGGTCAGCACCTCGCTCGCGGCCTTGCAGGCGTTGTAGACCGCCTGCCCGGGCGGGTGCATGCCGAGCGCGGACGTCGAGATCGTCACCACCCGCCCGCCGTCGCGCAGCCGTCGCGCGGCCTGCCGGAGCAGATGGAACGTGCCGTTCAGGTTCACGCCGACGAGGTGGTCGTAGGTCTCGTCGTCCACGTCGGCGATGGCGAGCGGGCCCGGTGCCTGGACCCCGGCGTTCGCGACGAGCACGTCGACCCCGCCGTAGACGCGCTCGGCCTCGGCGAACAGCCGGGCCACGGACTCGCGGCCGGCGACGTCCGCCTGGACCGCCGTCGCGGGTGGTGGCCCACCTCGATCACCGGCGAGCTGCTCGAGGTCGGCGACGACCTCCTTGGCCGCGGCCGCGTCGCGGTGGTAGTTGACGACGACGCGGAGCCCGTCCCGGGCCAGTCGCCGGGCGATCTCCGCGCCGATGCCGCGGGACGCTCCGGTGACGATCGCGACGCGGCGCTCCCGTGTTGGGACGTTGTCCATGTTTCGGTTTCCCGCTCTCAGGTGAGCGCGGCCAGCACCATGCCGGCCACCGCGCTCAGTCGCTGGACGAAGTTCTCCGTGCCGGAGCTGACGTGGCGGTTGGAGCTGAACGCGATCGTGACGTCCGCCCGCGGGTCGACGAGCAGGATCATGCCGGCGGCCCCGACGTGCATGACGGACTCCGGCGACGCGAGGTCCTCGAACCCGTTGCCGAGCGCGCCTCGAACACTCCAGCCCAGCCCCCACGGCCGGTGCTGTGCCGGGTAGATCGGCATGACGTGCCCGACGGCCTGGCCGCCGGTCTGGTCGGTCGTCATGCAGCGGACCGACGCCGCGCTGAGCACCCGCGCGGGCGGGCGCGACCCGAATAGGAGTCCGAAGCGCAGCAGGTCGCGGACGCCGGCGTAGACACCGAAGCTCGGGTACTCGAGCCGCCGGAAGTAGGCCGAGTTCAGGAAGGCGCCGTCGGTGTCGGCCGCCGGGACTCCGGCGACCCGGGCGATGCGGTGGTCGACGTCGGGTGCCGGGGGGAAGTGGGTGTCGGCCAGGTCGGCCGGCTTGAGCAGGGTCGTGCGCATCAGGTCCGCGAAGGAGGTGCCCGTGACGGCCTCGGCGAGCCGGGCGGCGAGGGCGTAGCCGTAGTCGGTGTAGTTGAACGCGGTGCCCGGCGGGAAGAGCGGCGGTTCGGTGCCCGCGTCGGCGAGATGCTCGCTCAGCGGTGCCCGTGCCCGCAGCAGTTCCTCGAAGCGAGCCGGGGTCGCGCGGCGGAGCCCGGCGGTGTGGGTGAGCAGCTGACGTAGCCGGACGTCGGCGAGACCGTCGCGCTCGAACTCCGGCAGGTGGGACCGGACGGGCATCGAGAGGGTCAGCTCGCCCTGCTCGACGAGCGCCATTACCGTGGCCGCGGTGTAGGTCTTCGAGACGCAGGCGAGCGGCCACAACGTGTCCGGCGCCGCGTCCACGCCCGGCGCGGCGAGGCCGCCGTACCACTCGCCGACGAGCTCGCCGCCATGCCCGACGGCCAGCGCCGCGCCGTCGATCGCCTCGTCGGCGAGGTATTTCTCAAGCCTATGGAACACCGGAGATAATCGATCCTCCGTCGTGGTGTCCGCGCACATGGAAATCCGCCTAGCAATCCGTGGGAACGTAGGCAGGCTGGTGGACGCGAACCTCGTTCGTCTCCGGGTCGAATTCGTGCCGGGCCAGGTTCTGGAGATTCTCCCCGTACACGTGAATGGAGCAGGACGGCCCGTTCAAGGGGTTGTGAATCCGGTGGATCTCCTGGTCCGGAGGAACGACCCGGGAAATGGCGCCGACCGTGTTCTCGACGGTCTCCAGCCGTCGCAACCTGGCGAAGTCCGGGCGCGCACCGTCGTCCAGCCGCTCGTACCGGGTCTCCCTCTCGACACCGTCGACCACGCCCACCAGCCCCCAGGTGAGGTGGTCGTGGACCGGGGTGGTGGCACCGGGCGGAAACACCACGGACACGATCGTCCACGGCGCGTCCTCTCCGGACGCCAGCAGGTATGCGGCCATCACACCCGGAACCGCGGGCACCCGGAACCGTTCCTCGAGCCAGGTCGTGTCCTCGATGAGGTCGGCGAAATGCCCATGTGCCCGCTCGACGATCAGCCCCGCGTCCTCCGTACGACGAACCAGCTGGTCAAGTATCTGACCGAAATCATTGAGGACCGTAGACAACCGGGGCATACCGACCTCTCCACGTCGGATTTTTCCGCAGGGTGAATTGTCTCGTGAGCATGGGGTTCCGTGGCCAGCGGAGGCTACTACACACGACACGACACGCAAAAGCTCGGCCATCTGGACTACGTCTTTGGTGGCGCGAAGTACGCCTTACGGCGGCTACGATTGCGCCCGGACAATGCCGCACGAAGGCGCCGAAAGTGCTATCGATTCCGCATTTTGATGGCAACTCTGTGCCACAGATTCGGTCATCCGGGCCACGCCGGACACCCTACGACGGTCGGGAGTTGGGAACTCGCGGACGGGAGCGGGGGACTCGCGGGGGTGGGTGGGACGGGTACGTGGCCGGAACGCGGTGCGTTGTTCCGGCCACGTACGGTCTGGGGTCACAGGTCGATGTCGTCGAGTTCGTTGCGGATCTCGTTCTCGACCTCGGCGCGGAAGTCCTGGTCGAGGTCGGCGTC
>NZ_JBOHGB010000128.1:0-21343 GCF_050699935.1 Actinophytocola sp. | reverse complement strand
GGGCGGGCTCGGCGCGGCGCTCATCGCGCTCGGGGCGAGCGTCGAGTCGGGTGCGGGGGTCGTGCGCCGGCTGACCGGGCTGGACGACGCGCTCGCCGAGGCCCAGCTGGTGATCACCGGCGAGGGCAGCTTCGACTTCCAGTCGTTGCGCGGAAAGCTCGTCACCCGCGTCGCGGGCGCGGCCGCGGAGCGGGGCACGCCCTGCGTGGTGCTGGCCGGCCAGGTGAGCGTCGGGCGCCGGCGGGCGGCCGCGGCGGGCGTGGACTACGCGTACTCGGTCGCCGAGCACACGGGCTCGGCCGAGGCGTCCCTCGCCGCGCCCGCCGAGACGCTGTCCGAGCTGGCCAAACACGTCTCCACGCAGTGGAGCCGGTAGACAGGGGCCGTCGCTGAATCGTTCCTCGAGCGACGTGTGCGACCATGGAAGGAACAGAACGCGGACGATCCCGGTTGTCCACGGGTAGTTGGAGTCGAAGGTCGAGGGAGAACCATGACGACCGCCGAGAACACCACGGAGACGACCACCCACGGGGTGACGTTGTCGGAGACCGCGGCCACCAAGGCCAAGGCCCTGCTCGACCAGGAGGGTCGGGACGACATGCACCTGCGGATCGCCGTTCAGCCGGGTGGTTGCGCCGGCCTGCGCTACCAGCTGTTCTTCGACGAGCGCACGCTCGACGGCGACCTGTTCCGTGACTTCAACGGCCTCAAGGTGGCCGTGGACCGGATGAGCGCGCCGTACGTCCAGGGCGCCACCATCGACTTCGTCGACACCATCGAGAAGCAGGGCTTCACCATCGACAACCCCAACGCCGGTGGTTCCTGCGCGTGCGGCGACTCGTTCCACTGATCCACTCTTGAACGAGCCGCGGCCCGCGCTGGGTCGCGGCTCGTTTCCTGCTGTGCTCAGACGTACTCGTCGAGCTCGCCCACCTGGGCGTAGCAGGCGTCGTCCACCTGCCAGGGCTCGGCGCAGTGGAGCGGGTGGAAGGCCTGGTCACCCGGCTGCGGCGGGACCGGGATGGCCGCGCAGTCCGCGATCAGCTCGGCCAGTGTCTGCGGTTCGGCGATGTGCACGGCGATGACGGTATGTGCGCTCGGCGATACTGCACAGCCTTACCAACGGGTAGTGTCCGTGGAGCGCCGTTTGCCGTACGGCCAGGCGTGGCCACTAGCCTTGGAGCCTTCCGTTCACTCCACTGACGACCACCAGACAGGGGAAGCCCCGTGCCCGTAGCCGTCTCCGGAAGCATTGCCACCGACCATCTCATGCACTTTCCCGGCAGGTTCGCCGAGCAGCTCATGGCGGACCAACTGCACCGGATCTCGCTGAGTTTCCTCGTCGACGACCTGGTCGTCCGGCGCGGTGGGATCGGTGCCAACATCGCGTTCGGCATGGGGGTGCTCGGCGCGTCCCCGGTGCTCGTCGGCGCGGTCGGCGACGACTTCGGTGACTACCGGTCCTGGCTGGAGCGGCACGGCGTCGACTGCTCGGGCGTGCACGTCTCGGAGACCGCGCACACCGCGCGCTTCGTGTGCACCACCGACGACGACATGTGCCAGATCGCGTCGTTCTACGCCGGCGCGATGGCCGAGGCGCGGCTGATCGAGCTGCTCCCCGTCGAGGAGCGGGTCGGTGGCCTCGACCTGGTTCTGATCAGCCCCGACGACCCGGACGCGATGCTTCGCCACGCGGAGGAGTGCCGGCAGCGCGGGTACACGTTCGCGGTCGACCCGTCCCAGCAGCTGGCCCGGATGGACGGCGCGCAGATCCGCGCGTTCCTCGACGGCGCGAAGTACTTGTTCAGCAACGACTACGAGTGGGAGCTGCTGCGCCGCAAGACCGGCTGGACCGAGCGCGAGGTGCTCGACCGGGTCGGTATCCGGATCACGACCCTGGGTGAGAAGGGCGTGGAGATCGTCGACCGGGACGGCACCGAGATCAACGTCGGCGCCGTGCCCGAGACGGTCAAGGCCGACCCGACGGGCGTCGGCGACGCGTTCCGTGCCGGCCTGCTCGCCGGGATCGAGAAGGGCCTCGGTCTGGAGCGTGCCGCGCAGCTCGGTTCCTACATCGCGGTGCTCGTGCTGGAGACCGTCGGCCCGCAGGAGTGGGTCTTCGACAAGGCGCAGGCGCTCGCCCGGCTCGGGGCCGCGTACGGACCGGAGGCGGCCGAGGAGATCGCGCCCATCCTCCCGTAGCACGGCCAGGAAGGACGCCTTCCGGACGTTCAGCGTCCGGAAGGCGTCCTTCCAGGCTTGTGGTCGCGGAGGAACGCGTGCCAGTGCGCGGTGGGGAAGACGAGGATCGGTCCGGCGGGGTTCTTGGAGTCCCGGGTGGCCGCGTGCTCCCCGGCGTAGGTGAGCTCGACACAGGCTCCGTTGGGCCCGCTGCGGCTGCTCTTCCGCCAGGCCGCGTCGGAGAGGTTGATCATGCTCGGCGTCCCTTCAGACTGTTCGCGACGTCTTCCACCATTGTTGCGGACTCGGCGGGGCTGAGGGCGACGGCGACCAGATTCTCGAACATCGCGCGGTAGTTCTTGATGTCCTTGTCCTTCTCCGCGAAGAGATCGCCGGCAATGGTCTCGACGTAGACCAGGTCCGTGTCTTCGGCGTCGGCGAACTCCAGGACCGTGAACGGCCCGAGCATCCCGGGATGCGCTCCGACCCGATAGGGGATGACCTGGAAGGTGATGTGTGGTGCGGTGACCGCGTTCGCCAGGTGAGTCAACTGATCGCGCATCACCGGCGGCCCACCGACAACTCGGTGCAACGCCGCTTCGTCCACGATCGCCCACAGCGACACGGAATTCTCCTTTGTCAGCACCTGTTGGCGGGTCGTCCGTGCCTTGGCCCGAATCTGGATGTCGTCCGTGGTCGCCGTAGGCAAGCCGCCTTGGATCACCGCGCGGGTGTAGTCCTCGGTCTGGAGCAGGCCCGGCAGATGCAGAGACTCATAGTTGCGTAGCGCCGATGCCTCGTTTTCGAAGCTGAGGTAGGCCGAATACGCGGCCGACAGCTCGTCGCGATAGGGGACCGTCCAGTCCTGCGCGGTCGCGTTCTTGCAGAGGTCGATCAGGTTCGCGCGCTGCTCGTCGGACACCTCGTAGAGGGCCAGCATCGCGTTGAGCGTGCGCAGCTGCGGCCGGGCGTGTGCGGTCTCGATTCGGTAAAGGGTGACGTCGTTGATGCCCGTTCGGTCTCGCACCTGCTCCCTGGTCAGCCCGGCGACACTGCGCAATCGGCGTAGCTCGGTGGCCAACCTGCGCAACCGAACCGTCGGTGTCTGCCTGAGTCGTCCCATCAGCCCCAGCTTTCGTCATTCCGCGCCCCGGACTTCGTCAGTGGCGCCGCGTGTTCGTTCCGACACGCGCAGTAAAACGCAGTCTTGCTATGGCCGCCAGTCGAGAGCAAGCATGTGCCTTGCCCCTGGCGAAACCAAAGGAGTCAGAGATGTACATCGAGTTCGGCTTCACCCCGCACAACAAGATCGCGGTCAGCGTGCTCGGCAGCGGCTTGGCCGAGTTGGCGTTCGGCACGCCCGGTGTGGCGGTTCAGCTCGACGACGAGGCAATGCGTGAACTGGTGACCAAGACCAGGGCGGCGCTCGATGAGATGGATCGCCGATGCGCCCAAGAGTACGCGGACGCGTCAGCGTCGTCGCATGTGGTCAGCGCTTGTGATCAGAGCCTGACGGGGTAGTGCGGTTCCGGGACCCGCGGCTGGCGGTGCTCCACGAAGATCCCGTGCCACAGCATGTACACCAGCAGCGCCCAGATCCGCCGGCTGTGGTCCAGCGTGCCCGCGCGGTGCTCCTCCAGCAACTTGAGGACGGCGTTCTTGTCGATCTCCCCGTCCGTCTGGGACTTGAGGACGATCTGGCGCGCCCAGTCGTACATCTCGTCGCGCAGCCACAGCCGGATCGGCACCGGGAAGCCCAGCTTCCGCCGGTCCAGGACGTGGGCCGGGACGATCTGGCGGAGTGCTTGGCGCAGCGCGAACTTCGTCGTCTCCTTGGTGATCTTCTGGTTCAGCGGGAGCTTCGCCGCGACCTTGAAGACCTCCGTGTCCAGGAACGGCACCCGCAGCTCCAGCGAGTTCGCCATCGTCACCTTGTCGGCCTTGACCAGGATGTCGCCGCGTAGCCAGGTGAACAGGTCCACGTGCTGCATCCGGGTCACCGGGTCCCAGCCCGCCGACTCGCGGTACGGGCCGGCCGTCACGTCCGTGTGGCCGATCCCGTCGTCGAAGGTGCGCAGCACCGTACGCAGCTGGTCGTCGCGGAAGATGCGGGCGTTGCCGTAGTAGCGCTGCTCCAGGTCGAGCGCCCCGCGGCGCAGCAGGTCCTTGCCGCGCGTGCCCTCCGGGATCTTCGTCGACAGCGAGCCCATCGCACGCCGCAGCGCGCCCGGCACCTTCTCGAAAGCCGCCAGCGACAACGGTTCCCGGTAGATCGTGTAGCCACCGAACAGCTCGTCCGCGCCCTCGCCGGACAGCACGACCTTCACGTGCCGGCGCGCCTCCCGGGCGATGAACCACAGGGGGACCAGCGCCGGGTCCGCGACCGGATCGTCGAGGTACCAGACGATCAGCGGCAGCGCCTCCATCATCTCCTCGGCGCTCACCGTGCGGACCACGTGCTTGACCCCGATCGCGGCCGCCGACTCCGCCGCCACGTCCACCTCGGAGTAGCCCTCGCGCTCGAACCCGGTCGTGAACGTGACGAGGTTCGGGTTGTGCTGCTTGGCGAGCGCGGCGATGGCCGTGGAGTCGATGCCACCGGACAGGAACGCGCCGACCGTGACGTCCGCGCGCATGTGCTTGGCCACCGAGTCGCTCATGACGTCGGCGATCTCGTCGTAGAGCTTCTGTGGGGCGTCCTTGCCGCGCACCGGCGTCGGTCGGAAGGTGTGGAAGAAGTACCGGTCGGTGACGAGCTCGCCGCCGGGGGAGATGGTGAACGACGTGCCGGACTCGATCCGGCGAACCTCCTGGTGCAGCGTCTCGGGCTCGGGCACGTACTGCAGCGTCAGGTAGTGCTGTAGCGCCGTGCGGTCGAGCGTCGAGGGCACCCGCAGCTGGGGCGCCAGCTCGAGGAGCGCCTTCTTCTCACTGGAGAACGCGACCCCGCCCGGGCCGGAGGAGTAGAACAGCGGCTTGATGCCGAACGGGTCGCGCGCGCCGAACACCACGCGCTGCCGCCAGTCCCAGATGAGGAACGCGAACATGCCGCGCAGCTTCGACACGGCGGCCTGGCCGAGGTAGTGGTACAGCGCGACGATGACCTCACCGTCGCCGTGCGTGCGCATCGTCGCGCCGTGCTGCTCGATCAGCTCCTGGCGCAGCTCGAGGTAGTTGTAGATCTCCCCGTTGAACAGCAGCGTGTAGCGCTCCTGCACCCCCGCGGGGCTCCAGTGCAGCGGCTGGTGGGAGTCGTCGACGTCGATGATCGACAGCCGGTTGAAGCCGAAGACCACCTCGTCGCCGGCCCAGGTGCCGCTCTCGTCGGGGCCGCGATGCCTGATGCACCGCAGCGCCGCGGCGACCGCGTCCCTGCTCGCGCTTGCCTCGGATTCGGTAGGGCAGACCAGACCAAGCAGACCGCACACGTCTCCGGCACAACCTCTCGCGTCGAGTGCTCGTCGGGCCCAAGTATGGCGGCAGTGAACAGGGCCGCCCCTACGCGGTGTGGCCTGGGCCTCTCGGCTAGGCTCCGTCCGGAGATCAGAACTTCGAGGTTCGACAGCGCGGACGAGGCCTCCGACGAGCGGCTTCGACGTTCTGGTCCGGGTCATGGGAGTTCCGAGGAGGGGCGCGCAGTGGGCAACAAGAGGCGCACACCGGCCGTTCGGCTGGCCGGTCTTGCCGGCCTGGCCGCACTGGTCACTCTCACCGTCTCCGGTTGCACGGCCGGCGACGTGCTGCGCTTCGGCTGGCCGGAAGGCGTCACGCCACAGGCGGACCGGATGCGTGACTTCTGGACCTGGTCGGTGATCGCGTCGCTCGTCGTCGGCGTGATCGTGTGGGCGCTGATCCTGTGGCCGGTGATCGCGCACCGCAAGCGCGGCGACAAGCTGCCCCGGCAGTTCCAGTACAACCACTTCCTGGAGTTCATCTACACGGGCATCCCGTCGATCATCGTCGTGGTGCTGTTCTACTTCACGGTCACGACGCAGAACTACGTGCTGGCCGAGGAGTCGTCGGAAGACGTCGACGTGGATGTGAACGTCCTGGCGTTCCAGTGGAACTGGCAATTCGAGTACGAGAACTACAAGGACACCACCGGCGCCACCGTCGTCCCGCGCACGCCCGAGGGCCCGCTGGTGGCCACCGTCGGCAGCTCCACCGAGATCCCGCTGCTCGTCCTGCCGACCGAGAGCACGATCCACTACGACCTGCGTGCCCGCGACGTGATCCACTCGTTCTTCGTGCCGGAGTTCAACTTCAAGCGGGACGTCTTCCCGTACCCGGAGAAGAACCACCAGACCGACTCGTTCCAGAACACGATCGACCGCGAGGGCTCGTTCGTCGGCCGCTGCGCCGAGCTGTGCGGGACCTACCACTCGGGGATGAACTTCGAGGTCCGTGCGATCAACAAGGATCGGTTCGACCGGTACATGAACCTGCGCCGCACGGTGAACGAGGCGACCGGCGAGCCGTACACGGCCGCCGAGGCGCTGGCTCGGCTGGGCCAGGAGGACCAGGCCTGCGGCGAGCTGTGCAGCCCGACCGCGACCACGACCTCGCCGTTCGACACCGACCGCCAGGCCCGTACCTCGTCCGGAGAGTGAGAACCGCATGAAGGTCGAAGCCAGGCTTTTCGACGTCACTACCGCGTTCTTCTTCCTGTCCGCGGTCATCTACGGCTTCTGGGCCAAGGAGCCGGTGGGCATCGTCGCGCTGATCCTGACCGGTGGGCTCTCGCTGATCATCGGCTCGTACTTCCACTTCGTCGCCCGGCGCATGGAGCGCCGCCCCGAGGACAACCCGGACGCGGAGATCAGCGACGGCGCGGGCGAGGTCGGCTTCTTCAGCGCCGGCAGCTACTGGCCGGTGGCCATCGCCGCCTCGGGCGGCATCGCCGCGGTGGCGATCGCGTTCTGGCAGGTGTGGCTGCTGGTGATCGGGCTGGTCCTGGTGCTGTCCGCGGTCGGCGGCCTGGTCTTCGAGTACCACACCCGGCCCAACGCCACGGACTGAGCCAACTCCCTCCCCGGGCTCCCCGCCAGCCGATGCCTGGAAGGCGTCCTTCATGTCGCTCAGCGACAGGAAGGCGTCCTTCCTGGCATCCGCCGCCCCGCCGCCCCGGCGCGGGTCAGTTCGCTGCTAGCGCCGCGTCGCGCAGGACGACCGAGAGGCGCGTCCAGGTGTCGAGCAGCTCGGCCGCGCGGCCCGAGTCGATGGCCTGCGCGGCAGACTCCATGCCGGCCGCCAGGTCGGCATGGAGGTCGTCGGACAGGCCGCGGAAGGCCGCGATCGTGCCGGCCGCGTTCAGCAGCACCGTGTCACGGACCGGGCCGGCCGCACCGCCTACCACCGAGCGCAGCACCGCGGCGTTCTTCGCCGCGTCGCCCCCAGCCAGATCGTGCGCGACGCACGCGCTGACCGACAGCGCCCGCGGGTCGATCTTGTCCACCCGCACCGTCCCGCCGGAGGCCACCCACACGGTCGTCGTGGTGGTCGTGGTGATCTCGTCCAGGCCGTCGTCGCCGCGGACCACGAGGACGCTGAAGCCGCGCCCCGCCAGCACCTCGGCCACGACCGGCGCCAGGCGCTCGCTCGCGCAGCCCACGAGGGCTGACGTCGGCTGCGCCGGGTTGGTCAGCGGGCCGAGGATGTTGAACGCCGTCGGGATGCCCAGCTCCTTGCGGGTCGGGCCGGCGTGGCGCAGCGCCGGGTGGAACGCCGGCGCGAAGCAGAACCCGATGCCGACCTCCCGCACGCACTCCGCCACCGCCTCCGGGGACAGCTCGATAGCCACCCCCAGCTCGGCCAGCACGTCGGCGGCGCCGCACTGCGACGACGCCGCCCGGTTGCCGTGCTTCACGACCGGCACCCCGGCCGCGGCGGTGACGAGCGCGCTCATCGTGGAGATGTTCACCGTGCCGGCCTGATCGCCGCCGGTGCCGACGACGTCCGCGGTGGGTGTGTCGATACTCACCCGGCGCGCGTGCGAGAGCATCGCCGAGGCCATGCCGGCGACCTCGTCCGGCGTCTCGCCCTTCGCCCGCAGCGCGACCACCAGGCCGCTGATCTGGGACGGCGTGGCGTGGCCGCTCATGACCTCGTTCATCGCCCAGGACGTGTCCTCGGCGGTCAGGTGGTTCCCCGCGACGAGCCGGTCGAGCAGGACCGGCCAGGTCCGCTCACTCACGACAGCCCCTCGCAGGCTCGGTGCTGCCGCTCGCGGTCGCCCTGTGACATTGATTCGCTCGCAAGCTCGCTACCGACCGTCCCTCGCAGGCTCGGTTCGGCCGCTCGCGGTCGCCCTGTGTTGATTGATTCGCTCGCAAGCTCGCTCATGACAGCCTCTCAGCTGTGGTGGACGGGGAGCTGCTCGTTCCGCAGCACGTCGGCGACCGTCTCGGCGGCGGTCAGCGGGTCGAGCGGGTGCACGATCACCGCGTCAGCCTGCGACCAGGTGGCGAGCCAGCGGTCGTCCTTGCGCCGGATCGCGACGACGATCGGCGGGCACGCGGTGATCTCGTGCTTGAGCTGGCGGCACAGCCCAATGCCTCCGGTCGGCTGCGACTCGCCGTCGAGGATCGCCAGGTCGACGGCGCCTGCGTTGGTGCGATTGTCCATCTCCATCAGCACTTCTGCGATGGTCCCGGCCTCCTCGTACTCGACCCGGCCGATGTCGGCGGCGGGGCGGCGGCCGATGGCTGTGATGATGGTCTCCCGGACCTCCGGCCGGTGGCTGAACACCAGGATCTTCAGCGGCGAGCTCATGATGGCGTCCTCCGGCGAGAGCGAGACGGGATCGGACCAGGTCCGCACGGTATACGGCGATGCTATCGGCCAGGCGGGAATCCGGGATCAGGTGGCCGGTCCGGTCGCGGCCGGTCGACGCGGCGCGCCGTGGACCCAATCAGTCCAGCGCCTTCGCGGCAAGCAATAATGCCCGAGTGACGACAGCAGCGCCCTCCATCAGCCAACGCGTGCACTCGCTGAACCGGCCGAACATGGTCAGCGTCGGCACCATCGTCTGGCTGTCCAGCGAGCTGATGTTCTTCGCCGGCCTGTTCGCCATGTTCTTCACGGTGAAGGGGCAGAACGACGCGGACCACTGGCCTCCGCCGCCCACGCACCTCGACGTCCCGTACGCGCTCGTTGTCACGATCGTGCTCGTCGCCTCGTCAGTCACGTGTCAGCTGGGTGTGTTCGCGGCGGAGCGGGGTGATGTGTTCGGACTGCGGCGCTGGTACCTGATCACTCTGGTGATGGGCACGGTCTTCGTGCTGGGCCAGGCCAACGAGTACGTGACACTGATCTCCGAGGGCACCACCATTCCCTCGTCCGCCTACGGGACGGTGTTCTACCTGACCACGGGCTTCCACGGCCTGCACGTCACCGGTGGCCTGATCGCGTTCGTGTTCCTGCTCATGCGCACCCGGATGAGCAAGTTCACGCCGGCCCAGGCCACGTCGGCGATCGTCGTGTCGTACTACTGGCACTTCGTGGACGTCGTGTGGATCGGCCTGTTCAGCGTGATCTACTTCGTGAAGTGATGTCGGGCCGGCCAGTGAGCTCATCACGGACTCGCAGAGAGCCCGAACTGACACAGCAGGGATTGCCGCACAGATGACCAAGAAACGCAGGGCCCGCACGAAGTTCCAGCGCCGGCTGGCCGGTCTGCTGGCCCTGGCCATCGCGCTGCTGGGCATCGGAACGCTGTACAGCTTCCTCGTCCCGGAGCCGCAGACCGCACAGGCCCAGGAGGACCCGGCGGTCGTGCGTCAGGGCGAGCAGATCTACAACAACACCTGCATCAGCTGTCACGGCCAGAACCTCGAGGGCGTCGAGGCACGCGGCCCGAGCCTGGTGGGCATCGGCGAGGCCGCGGTCTTCTTCCAGACCTCCACCGGCCGGATGCCGGCCGTGATGCAGGGCGCGCAGGCCGAGAAGAAGCCCCGGGTGCTCACGCCCGAGGAGGTCGACCAGGTCGCGGCGTTCATCCAGGCCAACGGCGGCGGCGTGGAGATGCCCGAGGAGAGCGGCGCGGAGCTGCGCGGCGAGGACTCGGCCCGCGGCGGCCAGCTGTTCCGGCTCAACTGCGCCTCCTGCCACAACTTCACCGGCCGCGGTGGGGCGCTGTCCTCCGGCAAGTCGGCCCCGCCGCTCGACGGCTCGACCGAGGAGGAGATGTACGCGGCCATGCTGTCCGGCCCGCAGAGCATGCCGCGCTTCTCCGAGCGCCAGCTCTCGCCGGAGGAGAAGAAGGACATCATCGCCTACGTCGAGTCCGTCACCGACGGGAAGAACAACCCTGGCGGCAACGCGCTCGGTGGTCTCGGCCCGCAGTCCGAGGGCTTGATCGGTTTCATCGTGGGGATCGCCGCGCTGCTCGGCATCACGTTGTGGATCGGGGCTAAACAATGAGTGACGACAAGACCCCGGAGAGGCCGAGCGAGGAGGAGCTCGCCCGGATGGATCGGGACGAGCTGTCCAGGCTCGGCATGAAGCTCGACGGTGTCGAGCTCGTCGAGGCCCCCGACCCGTGGCCGGTGAAGGGCACCCGGGCGGAGAAGCGGGCCGAGCGCGCGGTCGCGTTCTGGTTCGTCCTCGCCGGGCTGGCCGGGCTGGCGTCCGTGGTCGCGTTCATCTGGTGGCCGGCCGCCTACGTGCCGCCGGACGAGGACGGGTACTTCCTGTACTCGCTCTACACGCCGGTGCTCGGGGTCACCCTGGGACTCGCGATCCTCGCCGTCGGTGTCGGCGTGCTGATGTACACACGGAGGTTCATCCCGCACGAGATCGCGATCCAGGAGCGGCACGACGGCGGGTCGAACGAGCTGGACAAGAAGACGATCCTCGCCCAGTTCGCCGACGCGGGGCACCGCAGCACGATCGCCCGGCGGTCGGCGATCAAGCGGTCGCTGGCCTTCGGCGGCGGCGTGCTGGGGCTCGCGCTGACCGTCGTCCCGCTCGGCGCCTTCGTGCGCAACCCGCACGCGCAGTCCGACAACGAGGAAGGCCTGCTGCACACCGGCTGGCTGCCCCACGAGGAGGGGGAGAAGATCTTCCTGCGCCGCGACACCGGCGACGCCGAGGAGGTCGTGCTGGTGCGGCCGGAGGACATGGACGCCGGCTCGATGGAGACGGTGTTCCCGTACCGGGAGTCCGAGGAGGGCGACCACGAGGCGCTGGTCCACGCGCTCAAGCGGTCCGACAACCCGGTGATGCTGATCCGGCTGCGGCCCGAGGACGCGCAGCGCGTGGTCAAGCACGCCGGGCAGGAGGACTACAACTACGGCGACTTCTACGCCTACACGAAGATCTGTAGCCACCTGGGCTGCCCGACCTCGCTGTACGAGCAGCGCACCAACCGCATCCTGTGCCCGTGCCACCAGTCCCAGTTCGACGCGCTGCAGTACGCGAAGCCGGTCTTCGGCCCGGCCACCCGCAAGCTCGCCCAGCTGCCGATCACGGTGGACGAGGAGACTGGATACTTCATCGCCACTGGTGATTTCATAGAACCGGTGGGACCCGCGTACTGGGAGCGGCGGTCATGAGTGGTCTGACGACACCGACGAAGCCCGACAACATCGCCATGCGCGCGGCCGGGGGCGCCGCCAAGTGGACCGACGACCGGTACCACGCGGCGGGCGGCCTTCGCCGGCAGATCAACAAGGTCTTCCCGACGCACTGGTCGTTCCTGCTCGGCGAGATCGCGCTGTACAGCTTCATCGTGCTGCTGCTGTCCGGCACGTACCTGGCCCTGTTCTTCGACCCCTCGATGCAGGAGGTCACCTACCAGGGCTCGTTCGTGAACCTGCGCGGGCTGGAGATGTCGCGGGCGTACGAGTCGACGCTGTTCATCTCCTTCGACGTGCGCGGTGGCCTGTTCGTGCGGCAGGTGCACCACTGGTCTGCCCTGCTGTTCATGTCCGCGATCGTCGTGCACATGTTCCGCACCTTCTTCACCGGTGCGTTCCGGCGCCCGCGTGAGGTCAACTGGGTGATCGGCGTCCTGATCTTCATGCTCGGCGCGCTCGAGGGCTTCGCCGGCTACTCGCTGCCCGACGACCTGCTCTCCGGCGCCGGTCTGCGGATCATGTCCGGCCTGATCCTGTCGATCCCGGTCATCGGCACCTGGTCCCACTGGCTGGTCTTCGGCAGCGAGTTCCCCGGCACCGAGATCATCCCACGGCTGTACACGCTCCATATCCTGCTGATACCTGGCATCCTGCTGGCGTTGATCGTCGTGCACGTCGGCCTGGTCTGGTACCAGAAGCACACCCAGTTCCCGGGCGTGCGGCGCAAGGAGACCAACGTCGTCGGCGTGCGGATCCTGCCGACGTTCGCGGTCAAGGCGGGTGGCTTCACCGCGGTGGTCATCGGCGTGACCGCGCTGATGGGCGGCATCTTCCAGATCAACCCGATCTGGAACCTCGGTCCGTACAACGCCGCGCACATCTCGTCGGGCACGGTGCCCGACTGGTACATGGGTTGGACCGATGGCCTCATCCGACTGTGGCCGGCGTGGGAGGTCTATCTCGGGGACTACACGATTCCGGCGTCGTTCTTCCCGTTCATGGCCGGCCTGCCGTTGCTGACGGGCCTGGCGTTGGTCTACCCGTGGCTGGAGCGAAAGTTCACAAAGGACTACGCGCACCACAACCTGCTGCAGCGGCCGCGGGACGTGCCGGTGCGCACCAGCCTCGGTGTCATGGCGATCACCTACTTCATGGTGTCGCTGCTGTCGGCGGCCAACGACGTGCTGGCCGAGAAGTTCGACATCTCGCTGAACGCCACCACGTGGGCGGGCCGCATCGGGTTGCTGCTGCTGCCGCCGCTGGCCTACGCGATCACGTACCGCCTGTGCCTGGGCCTGCAGCGCTCCGACCGGATGGTGCTCGAGCACGGCGTGGAGACCGGCATCATCAAGCGGCTCCCGCACGGTGAGTTCATCGAGGTGCACCAGCCGCTCGGACCGGTGGACGACCACGGCCACCCGATCCCGCTGGAGTACCAGGGCGCGCCGGTGCCGAAGAAGATGAACAAGCTCGGTTCGGCGGGCGAGCCGGTGGCCGGATCGCTGCTGCGGGCCGACCCGCCGGAGGAGACGGCGGCACTGGCGAAGGCACGGGCCACGCAGCACGGGGTCGAGGCCGAGCAGTTGGAGTCCGGCGAGTCGGAGACCGGGTCCACGGTCGCGACCAGCCAGGAGGATCCGTCCAAGGAGACCTGAGGTCTGCCAGGCCGGCAAGGGTCGCCGCGCTGTCAGCGGCGGCCCTGCTGGCCCTGGGCGGCTGTGCCTCGGCCGACGAGGTGTCGCCGGCGGTCGGTTCCCGTACCGTGCCGACGGCCACGTCGTCTGCCGTGTCGTCCTCGGCGCCGGTGTCCAGGTCCAAGCCGCGACCGCCGAAACCGAAGGCACCGCCGCCCAAGCCCGCATGTGCGGACACCGGGTTCCCGTGCGACCTACAGGCCCGGCTCGCCGCCGCCGATGCCTACGCCGCCGGCCGGCCCGGCACCTCCGGCATCGTGGTGCACGACCTGCGAACGGGCGCCGTGTGGGCGAACGACCACGCGGGCGACCCGACGTGGACGGCGTCGACGATCAAGCTCGCGATGGCCGTCGACCTGTTCACCCGGCAGCGGGCCGGCACGATCATGCTCACCTCTGGCGACCGGTCGCTGATCCACGCGATGCTGCACGCCTCCGACAACGATGCCGCGGACACCCTGTGGTTCCGGTACGCCGGCGCGGACCACATGGCGTACAACGACAACTTCCGGCGCTACGGGCTGACGTCGCTGCGGCCGCAGCAGGGCTACACGGCGTACTACCCGTACTGGGGCTACCAGAAGTGCACGCCCGCGGACCTCGACCGGCTGATGACGTACGTGCTGACCAGGCTCCCGGCATCCGAGCGGGCCTACCTCGTGCGCGAGCTGCGCTCCGTGGACCCGAACCAGCGGTGGGGCGTGTGGGGCGCGGGACCGGCGGCACGGCCGGGCAACAAGGACGGCTGGTCCGAAGAGGACGGTGGCTGGGTGGTGAACACGGTCGGCTTCGTCGGCGACGGCGAACGGTACGTCGTGACCGTGATGAACAACCTGCGCGGTGAGGGCGGCTACGACGAGGGCCGGGCCACCGTGACCCAGGTGTCGAAGCTCATCTTCGGCGGCTACTTCGGGTAGAACGGCAGGCGGGGGTCCAGCTTCTCGTCCTGCCAGGTCTCGCGGATCCACGCGTGCGCGGGATCGTCCGTGATCCGCCACGAGCGCTCCGGTGCGGCGCCCGCCATCACGTTCAGGTAGTACAGGTCGTAGCCCGGGGCGGCCATCGACGGGCCGTGCCAGCCGTGGGGAATCAGGACCACGTCGTCGGTACGGACCTCGGCCAGGACGTCGATCGGGCCGGCCGCCGAGGCGTACACCCGCTGGAAGCCGACGCCGTCGCGGGCCACCTGGAAGTAGTAGATCTCCTCCAGCTCGCACTCGGTCTCGGTTGCCTCGTCGTGCTTGTGCGGCGGGTACGACGACCAGTTGCCGCCCGGCGTGAGCACCTCGCAGGCGATCAGCTTGTCGGTCTCGAACGCCTCGGGCGTACAGAAGTTGTTCACCTGCCGGCTGCACTGCCCCGCCCCGCGCAGCTCCACCGGCACGTCCGCGGCCGCCTGGTACCTGGCCGGCAGGCGGCTCCGGCACATCGCCGACGGCAGCGCCACCACCGCGCCGTCGTCGGACTTCAGCACGGCCGACGCCTCGCGCGGCAGGTACACGAAGTCGGTGACGCCGGTGAACACGTCCGGCCGGCCGAGCAGCTCGAAGGTCTTGCCGTCGACCTCCACCACCACGCGCCCGCCGGACAGCGGCAGCACGAGCATCTCCGACACCTCGGTGAACACCTCGTACGGCGCCTCCGGCGACAGCGCGACGACCCGCAGCCCCGAGTACAGCCAGTGTGCCGAGCCGGGCGTGACCATCACCCGGTGACGGTCGTCGGAGAGCGTGCCGGCCGGGCGGTGGTGGACCGCGTCGGCCGGCTGGTGGACGGAACCGGTCATAGCAACCCCGCAGCGGTGTCGACGGCCTCCACGACGTTGCCGTCGGGTGGATACAGCAGCGAACGGCCCACGACGAGCCCACGCACGGTCGGCAGGCGCAGCGCCCTGGCCCAGCGAGCGTAGGTGGCGTCGGGATCGGCGGACACCTCGCCCCCGAGCAACAGCGCCGGCAGCGTCGTCGCGGCGAGCACCCGGGCCATGTCCTCGCCGCCGTCGCCGATCACCGGGACCTTCAGCCACGTGTACGCCGACGTGTGGCCCAGCGCGGCGGCGATCGTCAGCGCGGTCGTGGCCGCCTCGACCGACAGGTCGTTGCGCAGCCGCCCGTCCTCGCCGCGGCGGGCCAGGAACGGCTCGACCATCGCGATCAGTCCCGCGTCGGCGAGGTCGCCGACCGCCCGACCGCACGCCTCCAGCGTCGGTGCCGTGCGGTCGTCGTCGAGGTCCACGCGCAGCAGCATCTTGCCGCCCTCGTAGCCGAACATCGCGAGGGCGTCGACGTCGTAGCCGGTGAACCGGTCGTCGAGCTCGAAGGCCGCACCGGCCAGCCCGCCGCGGTTCATCGAGCCGAACACCGCGCGGCCGTCCAGCGCACCGAGCAGCAGCAGGTCCTCGAGGATGTCGGCGGTGCCGAGCACGCCGGTGACCCCGGGCCGGGCCAGCGCGTCGCACAGGCGGCCGAGCAGGTCGACCCGGTCGGCCATCGCCATCGGCTCGGTGCCCGCCCGCAGCACGCCGCGAGCCGGGTGGTCGGCGGCGATGATCAGCGCGCGACCCGAGCCGAGCGGCGCGGGTCGGGTGCGGGCCGCGGCGAGCTCGGCGATCCGGCCGGGGGTGGTGGCGCGCGTGTCGGTGATCGCGCGAAGGTCGCTATCCCGCACCCGACATCAGCTCCTCGACCTCCCGCGTGGTCGGCATGGCCGTCGAACAGGCCAGCCGCGACGCCACGATCGCGCCGGCCGCGTTCGCGAACCGCATCATCCGCTCCGCGTCCCAATCGGACAGCAGCCCGTGGCAGAGGGCGCCGCCGAACCCATCGCCCGCGCCCAGGCCGTTGACCACCTCCACCGGCACCGGCGCCACCTCGACCTCGCCCGCGTCGTCCACCGCCAGCACACCGGCCGGGCCCTGCTTCACCACGGCCAGCGAGACTCCCTTGTCCCGCAAGGCCTTCGCCGCCGCGCGCGGGTCGCGGGTGCCGACCGCGGTCTCGCACTCGTCGAGGTTGCCGACCGAGACCGTGACGTGCTCGAGCGCCTCGGTGACCCAGCGCCGGGCCTGTCCGCGCGAGGGCCAGAACATCGGCCGGTAGTCCAGGTCGAGCACGGTGATCGCGCCGGCCGGGCGGGCGGCGAGCGCGGCCAGCGTCGCCGACCGGGACGGCTCCTCGGACAGCCCGGTGACCGTGACCCAGAAGATCCGCGCGCCGCGGATGGCGGCCAGGTCCAGCTCGTCGGTGTTGATCACGAGGTCGGGCGCCTTGGGGTAGCGGTAGAAGTAGAGCGGGAAGTCGTCCGGCGGGAAGATCTCGCAGAAGGTGACCGGCGTGGGCAGGCCGGGCACGCCGGACACGAACCGATCGTCCACACCGAACTCGCGCAGCGCCCGGTGCACGTACTCGCCGAACGGGTCCTCGCCGGTGCGCGTGATCACCGCCGTGCGGTGCCCGTGCCGGGCGGCGGCCACGGAGACGTTGGTGGCGCTGCCGCCGAGGTACTTGCCGAACGACGTGACGTCGGCGAGCCCGACCCCGGTCTGCTCCGGGTAGATGTCCACCCCCACGCGCCCCATGGTGATCACGTCGAATGCCTGCGCCATTGGTTCGCTTCGCTCCTTCGCTTACTCGCCGTGGAAGGACGCCTTACGGACGCTCCACGTCAGCAAGGCGTCCTTCCAGGCTTTCCTCACGGCACCTCCGCGCGGTTCAGTGCCGCGTCGGCCCTGGTGAGCCAGCCGCGCCAGCTCGCGGCGGCCATGGCCGGCTCGGTCCAGGGCTGCGAGCATCGAACCATCCGGGTGCCCGGCCGATCCAGCCAGCGCAGCACCACGCCCACCTCCTCGGCCGGCGCGCCGTGCAGCGGGCCCGGCCCGGGTAACACCGTCTCGGCCGACGCGGTGAGCGTGTCCACCACCGGCATCGGCGGCACCCCGCGCCGCGCCACCCCGGCCGACGCCAGCCGGCCGTGCCGGACCACCGCGAACTGCCAGCCACCCGTGCCGTCTGCCCGGGCCGCGATGAGCTCGGGCACCGCCGCGAGCGCCGCCAGCCGCTGCCCCCGGTCGAGCGTGCGGACCAGGACCCGCATCCGGTCACGGTCGAGCCGGGCCTGCTCGTAGCGCTGCGTCGCGGCGTGCTCGGCGAGCCGGCTTTCCAGGCGGCGCAACGGATCCAGCCGCCGGCCGGCCACCAGCGCGGCGAACGAGCCGACCGCGGGGGAGTACTCGCCGACGCTCTGGCGGCCCGCGCACGGCGCCGCGCACCGGCCCAGCTCCGCCAGCGCGCACGGCCGCGCGTTCGCCCGCTGCGCCGGGATGCGCACCGTGCAGGGCCGGATGCCGGTGGCGTCCTGCAGCGCCACCATCGCGTCCTCGGCGAGCGAGCGGGACCGGAACGGGCCGAGCGCGCCGTCGCGGGCCAGCCGCACCAGCGACAGCCGGGGGAACGCCTCGTCGGTGAGCGTGATCCACCACGACTGCCTCGGGTTCTTGGACCGCCGGTTGTAGGCGGGCTTGTGCGAGGACAGCAGCCGCAGCTCGCGCACCTGCGCCTCCAGCGGGTGCGCGCACGTGACGTGGTCGACGCGGGTGGCCAGCGCGACCATCTCCCGCAGCCGGCGGCGGGTCTCGCTCGCGGTGAAGTACTGCCGTACCCGGCGTTTGAGGTCGGTGGCCGTGCCGACGTAGAGCACCTCGTCGCCCGGCCCGCGGAACAGGTACACCCCGGGCTCGTTGGGCAGCTCCGCCGCCATCGTGCGCTTGCGCCGCTGCTCCGGGGTGACCTCCGGGATGTAGTCGAGCAGCTCCTCCAGCGACTGCACGCCGATCGAGCCGACCCGCTCCAGCAGGGTATGGAAGACGTCGACCGTGGCGCGCGCGTCGGCCAGCGCGCGGTGGACCGGCTTGGTGCGCGCACCCAGCAGCTCGGCGAGCGCGGACAGCCGGCAGCTCGGCGCCTCCTCGCGGGTGAGCACCCGGCGGGCGAGCTGGACGGTGCACACCACGGTCGGCCGCGGCCAGTGGTAACCGTGGCGATGGCACGCCTTGCGGATGAAGTTGGTGTCGAAGCCGGCGTTGTGCGCGACCAGCACCGCGCCCTTCGCGAACTCCAGGAAGGCGGGTAGGACCGCGTCGAGACGCGGCGCCGTGTACACCATCGCGTCGGTGATCCCGGTCAGCGACACCACCTCGGGCGGGATGCCACGGCCCGGGTCGACCAGCGTCGCGAACTCGCCGATCACCTCGCCGCCGCGGATCTTGACCGCGCCGACCTCGGTGACCGTGTCCTCGTCGCTGACCCCCGTGGTCTCCAGGTCGAACACGACGAAGGTGGTGGCGCGCAGCGGGGTGCCCAGCTCGTCGAACGTCAGTTGCCCTCGGACGTCCGTTTTGGTCATGATCCGCAAGCTAACGGAGGGCACCGACAAAAAGCCGCCGAGTGATCGGGTCGGTGGCCGACTAGCCTGTGAGGATGGCGCCGTCGACCGAGCCGGTGGGACCGGACGAGCCGGGTAACCGGCCCGTCGAGTCCACTGTGGACTGGTCGGCGCTGTCCGAGGCGGTCCGCGCCCGCATCGCCGAGCTCGGCGCGGAGGCGATCGGCGCGCTGCCCCCGGTGGACATCCCCCAGCAGCTGCGCGCGGTCGCCCGGTTCACGCCCGCCAAGCGGGCCCGGCTGGGCGGCGCACCGCTGATCGCGAGCCTGCGTGACTCGGTGGCGTTCCGGACCGCCGTGGTCGAGTGGTGCCGCAAGCACCGGCCGAGTGCGCTCGACCTGTCCGGCGACGACCCCGTCGCGGTCGCGGCCGCGGCGGTGCTGCTGGGCGAGGAGACCGCGGGCCACTACCTGGAACTGGTGTCGCGGCGGGCGTCCGACGCGACGTTGCGCGCGCAGCGGGACGCGGCCGTGGTCCGGGCCGAGCGGGCCGAGAGCGCGCTCGCGAAGGCGAGTGCCGAGCTGGACTCCGTGCAGGGCGCCGTGGAGAAGGTCCGCCAGGAGGGCGAGGCGGAGCTCGAGCGGCTGCGCAAGCGGCTGCGTGAGCAGGGCGTCAAGGTGCGGGAGGCGCGCGACGAGGCGGCGCGGGCGAGTACGGAGGTAGAACGGGTCCGTGCGGAGGCGGCCGCGAAGCTGGCGGAGCTGACCGAGCAGCGGGACCGTGAGCAGGAGCGGGCCGAGACCGAGCGCGCCCGGGCCGAGCGGGCCGAGGCCGACGCGGAGATCGCCCGCCAGTCCGCGCGCGAGGCCCGGCAGGCCGACGAGGTCCGGCTCGCGCTGCTGGTGGACACGCTGGACGGGGCCGTCACGGGCCTGCGACGGGAGCTGGCGCTGGGCGGGTCCGGGCCGCGGCCGGCGGACCTCGTGCGCGGGGCGACCGAGGCGCAGGGGTCGGTCAGCCGGGTGGAGGACCCGGCCGCGCTGGAGCGGTTGCTGGCGCTGCCGTCGGTGCATCTCGTGGTGGACGGCTACAACGTGACGAAGACGGGCTATCCGGAGCTGTCGCTCTCCGAGCAGCGGGACCGGCTGATCCGGCAGCTGGCCGCGCTCGCCGCTCGCACGTCGGCCGAGGTGACGCTCGTGTTCGACGGCGCCGGCGTGGTGGCCGTGCCGACGACCGCGCCGCGCGGGGTCCGGGTGCTGTTCAGCGACCCCGGCGTCCTGGCCGACGACGTCATCCGGGCACTGGTCACGGCCGAGCCCGAGGGCCGGCCGGTGGTCGTGGTGACCTCCGACCGCGCGGTGGCCGACTCGGTACGGCGCCGCGGCGCGCACCCGGTCCCGTCCGCGGTTCTGCTGGCTCGGCTCGGCCGCTCGTAGGAACTCTCGTAGGAATTACTGGATCGAGTGACGCAACCGGAACCGTTCCGGCCCGTTGAACAGGCACAGGGGCAGGGCCGAGCGTGGAGGCGTGCTTGCGGATCGTCAGAGCGGTGTCCGTCGCGCTGCTCGCCGTTCTCCTGATCGTGCCGCCCGCGCATGCCCGGACCGATCCGGAACCGGGCGCGCCGGGCGTGCCCCGGACGGACCCGCGGCCCGACGCGGCCTTCGCCGACCCGCAGGTCGCCCAGCTTCAGCGGAGCGCGGCCGGTGTGCAGCGCGAACTCGGCGACCTCGCCGCGAAGATCCACGACGCGAAGCGCGAGCTGCGCACCGCCACCGCCGCGGCGACCGCCGCCCGCACCGCCCGCGAGCAGGCCGACCAGGTGGTTTCCGCCCAGCAGGACGAGGTTGATGCCTACTCGGCGACGGTGTACGCCACGCTGGCCCAGCCGTCCGAGATCCGTGCCCTTATGTCGGGTGGGCCGGAGAACTTCCTCGACGGCTCAGGTCTGCTCGACCGGCTGCGCGCGGACCGGGACGTCCGGCTGGCCGGTGCCATCCGCCGGCAGGCCGCGGCGGAACGAGCCGAGCGTACCGCGAACGAGGCACTCGCCGATGCCGCCGAACGTCGGGGTGATCTGGAGCGCCGGACCACCACCGCGAGCGACCGGGCCGCCGCGGTCTCCGCCGAGCTCTCCGGCCTCGTCGCCGACACCGACGCGGCCGTGGTCCGGGCCCAGCGTGACCAGCGGCGGCGCAACGACCGGACCGCGGCGAACTGGCGGGCCTACGTCGACCGGCTCGCCGCGTCGGGCGTCGTGCCACCGCCGGCCGCCGCGCTGCGCGACCCCGCGAACCTGCCCGCGCCGCTGGCTCCGCTGGCCGGTCGGAGCGATCCGCAGCGTGGTGTGGCGAAGATCACCCTGTCGTCCGGCGATGTCCTGCTGGTGTTGCCGAGGGAGACGATCGCGGCGGTCACCGCGGCCGTCGAGGCGCTCGGCCGGCCCTACGCGCCCGGCCGGGACGCCACCGGGCCGGCCGCGTACTCGTGCGACGGGTTGGTGCGCTC
>NZ_JBOHGB010000127.1:0-21622 GCF_050699935.1 Actinophytocola sp. | reverse complement strand
CGCTCGGCGTCCGCAAGGCGTCCTTCCACGCCCCAATTGGACCGCGACACGGTACCCGTGGTCCTCGCCTGGAACGGCCCGAGGTGGCACGGTGTGGGCCTACCAGCGAGGAGGAGTTCGTGAGCGAGCCGGATGTGCTGCATCGCAGCGAGCTCGCGGCACCCGACGGCCGGCGGCTCGAGGCGTCGGGCGTCTTCCACCTGTGCGGCGCGGTCTACACGGTCACGTTCGAGACCCCGGCGGGCCTCGCCACGTTCCTCGAGCTCTACCGCTCCGAGGCGGACGACACGAAGGTCGCCCGGCTGCACCTCACCCCGCAGGGCACCGGGCTGCCGGCGTCGAACCTGCGCTTCCAGCTCAGCCTCGCGCACGAGGTCGCGGCCGCGGTGCTGATCGCGATGGACGCCGACGGGCGCAGCCACTCGTGGCGGACCCGCGGCGAGGCGGGGCCGGCGAACGTCCTCCTGGCACACGACAGCTGGCATCCGGCGGAGACCGCGCTGCCACCCGAGTCGTTCATCACCGTGGCCGAGCTCCACACGGTCCTGACCGAGTGGGCGTTCGGCGAGACCCTGCCGCCGCCCGCGGTCCGCTGGCTGTCCGTTCGGGACGTGGGGTGGTTCTGAACCATCATTTCCGATAACTGGAGTACTGGCGGATCGCGACGATTCCCACGCTATTATCCTGACCCATGACGGCCACCGAATCCGGAGGAAACTCGATAGTCCGGCCGGTCGGCGCCGAGCCATCCGCCGGACATCTCGAGATACTGCGGGTGCTCGGCCGTTCGGAGACCGCGAACAGCGTCGTCGACCAGATCCTCGTGTCGGTCGGCACGGCCATTGTCGAGGCCCGGCTGCAGCCCGGCGACGATCTGAACTCCGTTGAGCTGGCCAGGATTTTCCGCAGCAGCCGCACGCCGGTCCGGGAGGCGCTGCTCACGCTGGAAAGGGAAGGTCTGGTCGAGATCGTCGCGCGCCGCCGACCGCGCGTGCGCCGGATGCTGCTCGACGAGGTTCGAGAAATTTATGAGCTTCGGGCGACACTGTATGCGTTGGTGAGCACACGCATTGTCGAAAATGCGACAGAATCCGACATGACGGTACTCCGGGACGGCCAGCGTCAGCTCGAAGACGCGGCCGAGGCCGGCGATGTAGATCGTTACTTCTGGGCTAATGTGAGATTCCGAAACAATGAAGCCGCGATCGCTCGCAACAGTACCGTGCGCCGCGTTCTCGACGGCGTCGGGGTGCGGACGCTGCAATTGCGCCACCTGAGCCTTTCCCTCCCGGGCCAGCTGCACGCATCGGTATCCGACCACAAACGCCTGCTCCGAGCCTACGAGGAGCGCGACGCCGACCTGGCCGCGGCCCTGGCGCAGACGATCGTTCGCCATGGACTGGACGCTATCGAGCACTCGGGGTGGACCGGCCGCCCCGAGTGAGCGACCACTGTCCACAGTGGACCTATGCGAGCCTCCGTCCCATCCTGGGTGAGCGCTAGAGGCTGTCACAGTGGATCATCGTGCCAGGTCTCGCGCCCACCAACGTAACCTCGGGGGTACCGTGACGCCACCCAGCCACAAGTACGTGAACAACCGCACCTTTCGCTGGGAGGCAACCAACACTTCAAATTCCGGGGAGGCGGACTAGTGATCGATGCCCTGTCTACGACCCTTACCTTCGTCGCGCTCGGCGCGGCCGCGTGGGCAGCCGTGCTGATGATCGTCAACCGTCCGGTGCTGCCCCGCCGCTGGTTCGGCCTCGGCCTGCTCGGGGTGCTCGCCCTGCTCGAGCTCGGCCTGCTGGCGCAGGCGGTCGCCGGCTTCGTCGCGATGTTCACCACCGACCGCGAGCTGGACGAGCTCGCCTTCGCCGGCTACCTCCTCGGTCCCCTGGTGATCGTCCCGCTGGCCGCGTTCTGGTCGCTCGCCGAACGGTCGCGCTGGGGGCCGGGCGTGCTGCTGGTCGGCTGCCTCGCGATCCCCGTGATGATCTTGCGTCTGGGTCAGGTCTGGGACGCGCATGTCTGACCGCAGGTCCGACGCCGAGGCGACCCGCGCCCGCACCCGGTCCGGCCCGGGCCGGCTGCTGATCGCGGTCTACGCGCTGTTCGCCCTGGCCGCCACCGCGCGCTCGGCCGTGCAGATCGCCACGCGGTTCGACGAGGCGCCGCTCGCCTACCTGCTCTCCGCGTTCGCCGCGGTCGTCTACGTCCTCGCCACCGTGTGCCTGGCCCGGGGAAGCCGCACGTCACGCCGCGTCGCCACAGTGTCCATTGTGGTCGAACTGGTCGGCGTGCTGACCGTCGGCACGATCAGCCTCCTTGAGCCGCAAGCGTTTCCGGACGCCACGGTATGGTCGGACTACGGCCGCGGCTACGGGTTCGTGCCGGCCGTGCTGCCGGTGCTCGGGCTGTGGTGGCTTCGGCGCACGGCCGGCACGCGGATCAACGGCGCACAACGATCATGAGATCGGTGTAGGAATAGCGCATGAGACACGTCGAGGTGTGGCGCGGCGCGCACGGCGATCCCGTGCCGCCGTTCGGACCGCTGCCCGGCATTCGCATCGGGGACACGCTGGCCTACGAGTTCCGGCTGCCCGACCGGTTCATCCCCTGGCCCGGGCGAACACTGCTCGAGCGGGTGTTCGTGCTGCTGGACCTCGGGGTGAGCATGGCCCGCCCCTGCTGGCGGCGGATGCGCACCCCCGACGGCGAGCGCGACGGCATCGACGCCGGCCTCGACGAGCCCGCCACCTGGTACGTGGACCTGATCCACGTGACGCACGAGCAGGACCGGATCGTCCTCCGGGACCTCTACATCGACGTCATGGTCCCCACCGACGGCCGCCACCAGCGCCTGCTCGACCTCGGCGAGTTCGCCGACGCGATGGAGCAGGGGCTGCTGGACACCGCCACCGCCATCGACGCCCTGCGCCGCTGGCAACGCTTCCTGGACCGCCACCTCCACCACAACCGCGACCCGTCCGGCCATTGGGCCGACTTCCCACCGCAACGTGTCCGCGCGCTGTCCTCGTTGCCCGGCCCGCTGGGCCCGGTCGTCACGGTGCCGGGATAGCCACCGTCCACACAGGACGCGATTAGTCGGTGGCGCCGCGGGACCCCGGCGGTCACACTGCGGCCATGCACAGCATCTCCGAGATACACGGTGTCCGGGTGCTCACCGCCGAGCCCGAGACGCCCACGCTGGGTAGCGAGGACGACGCGGTCGAGCTGATCGGACAGGCGTACGGCGAGTACGCCTCGGTCGTGGCCGTGCCGGTCGCGCGGGTCGACGAGCGGTTCTTCATGCTCAGTACGCGGGTCGCCGGCGAGGTCGTGCGGAAGTTCCAGAGCTACCGCGTGGTGCTGGCCGTCCTGGGCGACCTCGGGGCGTACCTGACCAGCGACTCGTTCCAGGCCTTCGTGCACGAGACCAACAAGGGCACCGACGTCTGGTTCCTCGACGGCCGCGCCGCGCTCCACGAGCGGTTGCGCGCGGCGGCGGAAACTCTGGGACGATCACAGTAGAGCCCACGGGAAGAGGTGCCATGGCCGGCGACACCACAGACGTACGGGTCGAGCTCAACAGCGAGAGGTACCGGTACGAGCTCCTCGTCGGTGACGAGCTCGCCGGGTTCGCCCAGTATCACGACAGCGGCAACCGGGTCGTGTTCACCCACAGTGAGGTCGACGACGCCTACGCCGGTCAGGGCCTGGGCAAGGTGCTGGCCGGCGGCGCGCTCGACGACGCGGTGGCGCGGGACAAGGTGATCGTGCCGCTGTGCCCGTTCATCGCCGCGTACCTGAAGAAGAACATCGACAGGTACCGCGGGCACATCGAGGCACCGCCGGAGGGTTCCGGGTCGTGAGTAACCTCGACACGCACCCGGAGGAGACGGTCTGCCGCACGGCCGCCGACGACCACGTCGCGGTGCTGTTCGCGCCGCGGGACGTGCCGCTCGGCGGGCTGCGCGGCATCCATGTCGACCGCCTGCTGCCCCAGCGCGGCCTGCCGACCGTCGGCGCCTGGTGCTTCCTCGACGTCTTCGGCCCCGACACCACGCGGATGACCGTGCTGCCGCACCCGCACACTGGACTGCAGACCGTGACCTGGCCGCTCGCCGGCGAGATCCACCACCGGGACAGTGTGGGCAGCGACGTGCTGGTCCGGCCGGGGCAGCTGAACCTGATGACCGGCGGCCACGGCGTCGCGCACTCCGAGATCTCGGTCGACAGCGGCGAGCTGCTCCACGGGCTGCAGCTGTGGGTGGCGCTGCCGGCGGAGCGGGCGGGCATGGCGCCCGCGTTCGAGCAGCACGTCGACCTGCCCACGTACGCGGGCGGCGGCCTCACGGCCACCGTCTTCGCGGGCACGCTCGGCGGCGAGACGTCGCCGGCCACCGTGCACACGCCGCTGGTCGGCGCCGACCTGCGGGTGGCCGAGGGCGCCGCGACGACGTTGCCGCTGCGGACGGACTTCGAGCACGCGGTCCTGCCGATCGACGGCCCGCTGCTGGTCTCGGGCACCGAGGCCCCCGCCGGCCGGCTGCTCTACCTCGGCACCGGGCGCCCGGAGGTCACCCTGTCCGCGAGCCGGCCGGTGCGGGCGGTGCTGCTCGGTGGCGAGCCGTTCCCCGACGAGCTCGTGATGTGGTGGAACTTCGTCGGCCGCGGCCACGACGAGATCGCCGCGGCACGCGCCGACTGGGAGGGGGCGGACCGGACCCGCTTCGGCGTCGTGCAGGGCCACGGCGGCGACCGCATCCCGGCCCCGGAGCTGCCGAACGTCCGCCTCACCCCGCGCCGGCACGGCCACCGGGGCTGATCACGCGGATCGGGTCGCCGGCGTGGAACGCGGCGACGTCCTCGACGATGTCGCGGTAGAAGACGTCGAACGTCCGCTCGCTCACGTAGCCCAGGTGCGGCGTCAGGACCGTGTTCGGCAGCGTGAGCAGCGGGTGGCCGGGCGGCAGCGGTTCGAGGTCGTAGACGTCCAGGCCCACACCGGCGAAGCGCCGCGCGGACACGGCCTCGATCAGCGCGGCCTGGTCGACGATCGGGCCACGGGACGTGTTCACCAGGTACGCGGACGGTTTCAGCAGCGCCAGCTCCGGCGCGCCGAGCAGCCCGTGCGTGCGGTCACTGAGTCTCAGGTGGACGGTCAGCACGTCCGATGTGGACAGCAGCTCCGGCAACGTGACGAGCTCCGCGCCGTGCTCGGCGGCCCGCTCGGCCGTGAGGTTCTGGCTCCACGCCACCACCCGCATGCCGAACGCCCGGCCGATCCCCGCCACCCGCGAGCCGAGCCGGCCCAGCCCGAGCACGCCGAGCGTGGCCCCGTCCAGGTCACCGCCCGGCGTGGACCCGGCCTGCCACTCACCGGACCGCAGCGTCGCGTCGGCGGACGGGATGCCGCGCACCACCGCGAGGATCAGCGCCCAGGTCAGCTCGACGGTCGACGAGCCGGACGCGCCGGTGCCGCACACGGTGACGCCCCGCTCCCGCGCCGCGGCGAGGTCGATCGACGCGTTCGCCATGCCCGTGGTGACGATGAGCCGCAGGCGTGGCAGGCGCGCCAGCAGCTCGCCGGGCAGCGGCGTCCGCTCCCGCATGGCGACCACGACCTCGAACGGCTCCAGCCGCTCGGCGAGCTCGTCGAAGGACGCGATGTGCTCGTGGAAGGGGACCACCTTGACCGCCGGGGGCAGCGTCGACCAGTACGGATAGGACAGTGCCACGCGCTGGTAGTCATCGAGGACGGCAACGTTCACGCGACAGACCCTACGTCCACGGCTCGCTCCACTCCTCCTGCCATCGCGGTCGGTGAGCGCATTGACGCGTTGAGTGACGCTGCCTAGCGTGAATCGGGCCACCACACGGGGGAGCACACTGGGGAGTCACATGAACACCGACCAGGCGCCGGGCGCCTATCCGTTCAACGAGGCCTGCGGGCTCGGCCTGCACGACGCCTACCGGGCCGCGTAGCGGGCGCCCGGGATGCTCCGGGTGCGGCTGCCGCACGGCGAGCCGGCCTGGCTCGCCACCCGCTACGCGGACGCGCGCCTCGTGCTGGGCGACAAGCGGTTCAGCCGGGCGGCGGCGCGCGACCACGACGAGCCGCGGATGAGCGCGGGCCGGCTCGACTCCGGCATTCTCTCGATGAACCCGCCCGAGCACACCCGGCTGCACAGGCTGGTCGCCGGCGTTCACCGTGCGCCGGGTCGAACAGGTGCGGCCTCGCGCGCGCCGGATCGCCGACGAGTTGGTCGACGCCATGGTCGCCGCCGGGCCGCCGGCCGACCTCGTCGAGGCGTTCGCGCTGCCGCTGCCGGTCGCGGTCATCTGCGAGCTGCTGGGCGTGCCGGTCGAGGACCGCGGCCGGTTCCGGGCGTGGAGCGACGACGCGCTGTCCACCAGCCGGCTCACCGCCGAGGAGTTCCTGGCGAGCCGGGAGCAGATGCGGGCCTACCTGGCCGGGCTGATCGCCCTGCGCCGCGCCGCACCGGCCGACGACCTGATGACCGCGCTGGTCGAGGCGCGTGACTCGCACGACCGGCTGAGCGAGCAGGAGCTCGTCGACCTCTGCATGGGCATCCTGGTCGCCGGGCACGAGACGACCGCGAGCCAGATCCCGAACTTCGGGTACACGCTGCTCGACCACGCTGCCCAGCTGGCCCGGCTCCGGGACGACCCCTCGCTGCTCGCGGGCGCGGTCGAGGAGCTGATGCGGTTCGTGCCGCTCGCCGCCGGGGCCGGCTTCCCCCGCTACGCCACCGAGGACGTCGAGGTCGGTGGCACGCTGGTGCGCGCGGCCGAGCCGGTGATCGTGGCCGTCGGCGCCGCCAACCGGGACGCGCTGCGCTTCGACGACGCCGACGAGCTGCGCGTCGACCGGCCCGCCGGCACCCGCACGTCGGCTTCGGGCACGGCGCGCACCACTGCCTCGGCGCGGCGCTGGCGCGGATGGAGCTGCAGGAGGCGCTGCGGGTGCTGCTCGCGCGGCTTCCCGGGCTGCGTCTGGCGGGCGACATCACCTGGAAGTCGGAGATGCTGGTCCGCGGTGCGGCCACGATGCCCGTCGCATGGTGAGCTGAGAAGTGCCTGTGAACACTGCCGATTCGGGCACATCGCGGTATTCCGCCGCGTTGATCCGGGTAGCACCACTTACCTGGAGGTGACAGAGATGACGGCAGCGTTCGCGACGAACCCGTCGACCATCAACCTGCCGACCCTGCCCGAAGGATGGCCCATCGGCTCCTACGACACGTACCAGCAGGCCCAGCGGGCCGTCGACCACCTGGCGGACAACGACTTCCCCGTACAGGACGTGACGATCGTCGGCATCGAGCCGATGGTCGTCGAACGGGTCGCGGCCCGGCTCACGTGGGGCCGCGTGCTCGGCACGGGCGCCGCGTCCGGCGCGTGGCTCGGCCTGTTCGTCGGCCTGCTGCTGAGCCTGTTCACGTCCGGCGCGGGCCTGTTCCCGATCCTGATCGGCCTGGTCTCCGGTGTGCTGTTCGGCGTGGCGGCGGCCGCCGTGCGCTACGGCGCGACCCGCGGCCAGCGCGACTTCGTCTCGCACAGCCAGCTCGTCGCCCGCCGCTACGACGTGCTGAGCAAGCCACGCAACGCCGAGCGCGGCCGCGACATGTTGGCCACGCTGGCCATGCGCTAGCTTTCGGTCGGCGAGTCAAGGTTGATCTTGGGCGTGGCCCCCGAGTGGGTGGGCGGCAAGCTGGGTTGGGCCGTCGAGTGGTATAGCTGATGTGGCCGTCACCGCCCGCTCGGGTGCCTGCCTTTGACGGTAGCGCTGTTCGTTGAAGGGCTGCTGGGTGCGCAGCATTCGGTAGGTGAGGCGGCAGGTGTGGCGGGTGAGGGCGACACGGGCCTGGATCGCGCTTATGTCGCGGGTGCGCGGCTCGTGGTCGTGGTCGATGAACGGGTCGCGGCGCTGCGAGAGGGCTCCAGGCGATGCCTTTGAGTGCGTCTCGGTGTTCGGCCAGTTCGGTGCGTGAGATCCGGCTGGTCCGGTTGATCGTTGCCGACTGGTACGTCGCCGGCGTCAACCCTGTCGCCGAGTAGAGGTGCTCTGCGGTGGGGAACCGCTCGATCGGCAGCGAGAACGCAGCGAAGCTGGCGGCGCGGATCACGCCGACGCCGGGCAGTGTGGTGAGCACGTGGCCGGGGGTTGCCGCCAGCAGCGTTTCGAGGTCGGCTTGGACGGTGTCGATGTCGGTGCGGATGGCTTGCCACCGTGCGACGCTGCGGTGCAGACGCGCTGCCCGCACCACGGCGTCGGGCGGCGGCGGCAAGCACATCTTCCACCGCTGGGCCCGGTAGCGAGCGTTGCTGGCGATCAACCGTCCTGGCGCGCGGGCCTTCAGCGAGCGGGCGGTGGGTGCTCGGGCGGCGAACGCGACCGCGCACGCGAGCACCGCGTGTCCGGACGTGTCTTCCAGCTCCAGCACGCGACCGTGCCCAGCCGGAGCAGACAGCCCCGGACACAACGCGTTGAGCTGATCATGCAGGCGTTGCTGCGCGACCGTGCGCTCAGCGACACGCCCGCCCGAAGTCGACCAGCACGCGGACGAGGTCAGCCATCCGGGACAATCTCCTCCAGCGACTCGCGCGCGAGCGTGAGGTCGTCCCGCTCCTTCACCACCGCGCCCAGGGTGTCCTCGGCGACGGCGCGCGACAGCGTCGTCTCGCCGAGGAAGTCCAGCGTGCGGGCCCAGTCGATGGTCTCCGCCACCCCCGGCGGCTTGGCGAGGTCGAGCTCGCGCAGCCGGGTCACCGCGTCGACCACCTTACGCGCCAACGCTTCCGGCACCGACGGCTCGCGCAGCAGCACGATCTCGACCTCCGGTAGTCGATCCAGTGGTACATGCACCGCCGCTTCAACGCGTCGTGCAGCTCGCGGGTGCGGTTCGAGGTGAGCACCACGAGTGGCGGCGACGCGGCGGCGACCGTGCCGATCTCCGGGATGCTGATCTGGAAGTCCGAGAGCACTTCGAGCAGGAACGCCTCGAACTCGTCGTCGGCGCGGTCGACCTCGTCGATCAGCAGCCGGCCCGGTCACCCGCACGCACGGCCCGCAGCAGCGGCCGCTCGAGCAGGAACTCCGGCCCGAACAGCTCCCGCACGTCCGCCGAGCCGGGCTCGGACAGTGCGCGGATGTGCAGCAGCTGGCGCGCGTAGTCCCACTCGTAGAGCGCCTGCCCGGTGTCGATGCCCTCGTAGCACTGCAGCCGGATCAGGTCGCGGCCGAGCACCCCGGCGAGCACCTTCGCGATCTCGGTCTTGCCGACGCCGACCTCGCCCTCCAGCAGCAGCGGCCGGCGCAGCGACAGCGCCACGTACACGGCGGTGGCGAGCCCCCGGTCGGCCAGGTACGCGCCGCGGCGCAGGGTGTCGGTCAGCTCCGCGACAGAGTTCACGGGCGGCGGTCGGCACGCTCGGACAGCAGGTCACGCACGCTCTGCCCGTCCGCCCGCAGCTTGCCCTCGCGCTCGAGCCTCGCCCGCCAGGCGGCCCGCAGGTCCTCGTCCACCGGCTCGGTCTCCCCGCCGAACCCGACATGCCGCATCGCGTTGCACGCCTTGCCCTGACCGTGCCCGAGCGAGGCGTCGAGGTCGGTGGCTGACTGCTCGCGCGCGTGCCAGGAAGGACGCCTTCCGGACACTGGACGTCCGGAAGGCGTCCTTCCTGGCTAGCTCTGGGCTAGCTCTGGGCTAGCTCTGGGGCTGGGTGATGTTGACCATCCACGGCACGCCGAACTGGTCGACGCACATGCCGAACTCGTCGCCCCACATCTGCTTCTCCAGGGGCATCGTGACGTTTCCGCCCGCGGACAGCTTGTCCCAGTAGCCGTGCAGCTCCGCGGAGTCCTCGCCGCTCAGGCAGATCGACATCGTGTCGCCCGGGTTGTACTCCATCTCCGGCGGAAGGTCCGAGCCCATGAGGTTGAACCCGTTGGGGGCCTCGAGCTGGGAGTGCATGATCTTGTCGGCGTCCTCCTGCTGGCCGAACTCGCCGAAGGTGTTCAGCGTCAGCTCGCCGCCGAAGACGTCCTTGTAGTACTCCATCGCCTGCCGGGCGTTGCCGGCGAAGCTGAGGTACGGGTTGAGTCGAGACGCCATGACAAGCTCCTTGGATCGTGACTGAGAGCAACATCCTCGCAGACCTCGCGGACCCCGACAACGGGAAGCCTCAGCCGAGCTTGACCGGTTCGAACAATACGGTGAAAGCGGTCTTTTCCAAGAACAGCTCGTATTCCGGCAACGTCCCCGGGCCGCAGGACGCCGTGCCGATCCCGTGCTGTCCGACGTCGATCGACAGCTCCAGGTGCTCCTCCGCGACCAGCTCATTACGATGCGTAGCCGCCGCCAGCGCGCTGTCCGGCCACCGGCGGACGGTCAGCCCGAACGGCGTCGTGCCCGTGATCCGCACCCCGTCGCCGGCCGCGTCGGTCAGCGTCACCCAGCGGACGTCCGCGCGCCGGCCGTTCTCCTGCGGACGGACGTAGGGCGTCTGCAGCTCGTCGACCGTCGCGTGGAACCGGCCGAACCGGGCGGCCAGCCCGGTGTCCGGATAGGACTCACCGGGTCCACGGCCGAACCAGCGCACGTGGTCCAGCGTGGCGGGCAGCGTGAACGCCACGGCCAGCGTCGCGATCGGCTCCGGCCACTCGGCCTCGGGTGTCACGTCGACGGTCAGCGCCACCGCGCCGGCCCGCGGCGTCCACCGGTAGCCGACCCGCACGCCCCGGTCGGTCGCCGCCGCGGCCGCCCGCGTGTGCACGACGACCTCGTCCCCGGCCTCGACGGCGTCGAACCGCTCGGTCAGCCGGTGCAGGCCCATCGCCAGCCACGTCTCGTACAGGCGCCCGATGCGGTCGTTGTCGGTCGGGGCACGCCACAGCCGCAGGCGCGGCCCACCCGCCGGCCGGCCGGCCAGCTCGACCAGCCGCCCGGTGCGGTCCAGCGCCACCGAGCCCACGACATATCCGCCCTCCATCCGAAGTGGACTCACCGTCGACGGCTCGACAGCGGGCGGCGAGCGCTCGTGCAGGCGGTGCTGTGCCCAGGCCATCTCGTGACCGGCCGGCGCCCACGCCGTGTCCGCCGCGAGCACGGCCCGCACCGTCAGCCACACCTCGCCGTCCCGGCGGAACCCCGGCAGCGGCACCGTCCCGCCCGCCGCCGGCACGTCGAGCACGCCCGTGCCGCCGGGCTCGACCGTCCACTCGAAACGCAGGCCGGACAGGTCACCGCGCACGGGCGTGATCGTCACCGAGTCCGGGCCGAAGGTGAACCGGACCGGCTCGTAGGCCTTCTTCACGTCCAGCAGGCCCGGCGACGGCGTGCGGTCGGGGAACAGCAGGCCGTCGATCACGAAGTTGCCGTCGTGCAGCGGCTCGTCGAAGTCGCCACCGTAGGCGTACTCCAGCTCCGGGTGCCGCAGCCCGTGGTCGATCCACTCCCACACGAACCCGCCGGCACAGCGCGGGTACCGGTCGAACAGCGCCACATACTCGGCGAGCCCGCCCGGCCCGTTGCCCATCGCGTGCGCGTACTCGCACAGCAGGAACGGGATCTCGGTGTGCTCGCTGATCGCGGCGGTCTCCCGGTGCGAGGCGTACATCTCGCTGCGAACGTCCACATAGGCACAGTCGTGGTCGCCCTCGTAGTGGACCGGCCGGGACGGGTCGCGCTCGCGGACCCAGGACGCCATCGCCGCCAGGTTCGCGCCGGTGTGGCTCTCGTTGCCCAGCGACCACAGCACGATGCTCGGGTGGTTCTTGTCCCGCTCCACCATCCGCCGCATCCGGTCCAGATAGGACCCACACCACGACGGCGCGTCGGACGGATTGTTCCGCCAGCCGGCGAACAGGAACCCGTGAGTCTCCAGGTCGCACTCGTCGACCACCCAGAGGCCGAGCTCGTCGCACAGGTCGAGGAACCTTGGATGCGGCGGATAGTGGCTGGTGCGCACGGCGTTGACGTTGTGCTGCTTCATCAGCAGCACGTCCGCGCGCATCGTCTCGTACGGCAGCGCGCGGCCGAAGTCCGGATGGAACTCGTGCCGGTTCACCCCGCGCAGCGCGAGCGGTGTGCCGTTGGCCAGCAGCACACCGTCCACGATGGACACGGTCCGGAAGCCGACCCGCAGCGAGACGGTCTCGACGGCCGTCGACGCGGTTACGTCGTAGAGCCGCGGCGACTCGGCCGACCACGGCTCGACGGCGGCGGTCACGGACGAACCCGTTGCCAGGCCGTCGATCCCGAGCTCTGGGACCGAGACGAGCGCGGGCGCCGAGGAGTCGACCCGCAGGCTGCCCCGGCCGGTCGTGTGGTCGTAGGAGGCGTGCACGAACACGTCGTCGAGCGGCTCGGCGGGGCGGCGCAGCAGCGTCACGTCGCGGAAGATCCCCGGCAGCCACCACATGTCCTGGTCCTCGAGGTAGCTGCCCGCGGACCACTGGTGCACCCGCACCGCGAGCACGTTGCGTCCCGCGCGCAGCAGGTGCCCGACGTCGAACTCGGCCGGTAGCCGGCTACCGGTGAAGAAGCCGAGCTCGGTGCCGTTGAGCCACACCCGCGCGCACGACTCGACGCCCTCGAACCGCAGCACGGTTCCGATAGCGCCGTCCGCGCCCACCCAGTCCCCCGGCAGGTCGAACTCGCGCCGGTGGTCGCCGGTCGGGTTCTCCTCCGGCGGGCGCGGCGGGTCGACCGGGAACGGGTAGGCGACGTTGGTGTACGCGGGCGCGCCGTGCCCGTAGAGCGGCCAGTGCGACGGCACCGGGAGCACGACCCAGCCCGAGTCGTCGAAGTCGGGCGCCGCGAAGTCGTCGGGGACGTCCGCGCGTGGCGAGAGGTGGAACCGCCAGGTGCCGGCGAGGTCGATGCGCGCGGCGTCGGAGTCCAGCGCGGCCCGGGGCGCGCAGCACCCGGCACTGGGCGCGTAGTCCGCGAGGTAGGTCACGCCCGGATCGTGGGTCACGACCCGGCAGCATAGTTCTCGACACAGCCGAGCAGCCGTGTCAACATCCCGCGAGTCCAACATTCCCGACCCGCGAGTCCAACCGTCCAGACCCGCGAGTCCAACCGTCCAGACCCGCGAGTCCAACCGTCCAGACCCGCGAGTCCAACGTTCCCGACCCGCGAGTCCAACCGTCCAGACCCGCGAGTCCAACGTGCGCGGGAGGTTCCGAGTGTTGAACTCACGTGACCCGAATGTTGGACACGCGGTACCGGAGTGTTGGACACGCGGTACCGGAGTGTTGGACACGCGGTACCGGAGTGTTGGACACGCGGGGTTAGGTGGTGTGGAGCCAGTCGAGGACTACGGTGGCGGTCCACGATTGCTGCTTGCTGCCGAGGGGCTCGCCGGTGAGCGGGTGGTAGTACTCCGCGAACGTGCCGTCCTCCACGAGACGCAGGCATTCCGCGCGCAGCCGGGTCGCGTGCTCGGCCCAGCCGTGGCGCTCGAACGCCCAGCCGAGCAGCCACGCGATCACCGGCCACACCGGACCCCGCCAGTACTCGCGGGGCCGAAAGCCCGGGTCACTCGGCGACACCGACGGCGGGATGGCGGCGAACAGGTCGGGGTGCCCGGCCCAGTCCGGCCCGAACATCGTCGCGAGCATGCGGTCCTCGTCGGCCGCGGCCAGCCCGCCGCACAGCAGCGGCGCGAAGCCGGCGATCGTGCGCGTCGTCAGCCACTCGCCGGTGCGCAGGTCCCGGTCCCGCGCCAGGCCGGCGCCGGGGTCGTACGCGGCGGCCACCGCGGCACGCGAGCGGCGGGCCCACCCGCGCAGCTGCCCGACCTGCCACCCCGGCTGACCGCTCTCCTCCCCCAGCTCCGCCAGGACCTCGCTGGCGAGCGCGAACAACGCGGTCACGAACACGTCGCCCACGAGGAAGCTCGACGTCCGCACGACCTGGTCGGCGTCGTAGCGAACCCTGCGCATCTCCTCGATCAGCCAGAGGTACCGGTCGTACTCGCGGTCGCTCGGCCGCTCGGCGTCGCCGCGGTTGACCAGCCCGCGGTCCAGCCGGACGTACGGCGGCAGGTCCAGGCCCGGTGTCACCGCCGCGTACGGCACGTCCCAGCGCGGCGAGTTGTCCATTCCGGACTCCCAGCCGTGCACGATGGCCAGCATGCCGGTGCCCCGCGGGTCACGGTGCGCCACCAGCCACTCGTGCCAGCGGTACAGCCGCGGCCAGCCCTCGCGCACCAGTCGGGCCACGGACTCGCGGCTGCGGCCGATGTCCACGATCCGGCGCAGTGCGAGCGCGTGCACCGGCGGCTGGCAGATGCCCGACGTACGCGGCGAGTCCGGCGCGTCCGGGTTCAGCTCCGCGGCGCCCCAGCGCTGCGGGCCGGGGAAGTAGCCGCCGCCCTCGGAGAACACGATGTGCGGCAGCATCCCGTTGCGCCACTGGGCGGCGAGCAGCGTCTCCAGCTCGCGCACCGCACGGTCGACGTTGAGGTGCGCGAGTCCCATCGAGATGAACGCCGTGTCCCAGCTCCACATGTGTGGGTACAGCCGGGGCGCGGCGGTGATCATCGTGCCGTTGTCGTTGCCGCCCAGCGTCCATGCCGCACTGGCGGCCAGCTGCACCGACCCCAGGCGGGGTCTCACGAAACCTCCAGCAGGAGCTTCGTCTCCGGGTCGTACCACCGGCACTGCTCGCCGGGCAGCGCCACGCGCAGCTCGTCGCCGGGCTCGGCCCGGAAGCTCGCCGGGGTCTGGATCTTCACCCGGTGACCGGCGAGGTCCGTGGTCAGCAGCACCGAGGAGCCGAGCGGCTCGTACACGTCGACCGTGCAGCGCAGCGACCCGTCCGCCGGCTCGTCCGACCCGACCACGCGCAGCGCCTCGGCCCGCACGCCGAGGTCCAGGCCGCGGCCGCGGTAGTCGGCGAGCGCACGGGGCACGGGGACGTGCTGGTCCGCGAGCTCGAGCACGAGCCCGTGGCCGTTCTCGTTGACCGTGCCGGACAGGAAGTTCATCGGCGGGCTGCCAAGGAAGCCGCCCACGAACTCGTCGGCCGGGTCGTCGTACACCTTCGTGGGCACGTCCACCTGGGACACCCGGCCCTCCCGCATGACCGCGACCCGGTCACCCAGCGACAACGCCTCGACCTGGTCGTGGGTGACGTAGATCGTGGTGAGACCCAGCTCGTTCACGAGCTTCTTCAGGTCGGCCCGGAACGACAGCCGCAGCAGGGCGTCCAGGTTGGACAGCGGCTCGTCCATCAGCAGCACGTCGGAGGAGACGACGATCGCCCGCGCGACCGCGACCCGCTGCCGCTGGCCGCCCGACAGCTTGGCGGGGTAACGGTCGAGGTAGTCGCCGAGCTGCAGCATCTCCGCCGCCCAGGCCACCTTCCGGCCGACCTCGTCGGCCGGCACGCCGCGCACCGTGAGCCCGAAGCCGATGTTGTCACGCACCTTCTTGTGCGGGAACACCGCGTAGGACTGGAACACCATGGACAGGTTGCGGTGCCGGGGCTCCAGGTAGGTCACGTCCCGCCCGCCGATCACGACCTGCCCGGAGTCCGGCAGCTCCAGACCGGCCACCGCGCGCAGCAGCGTGGTCTTGCCGCACCCGGACGGGCCCAGCAGCACCATGAACTCGCCGTCGGCCACCGAGAGCGACACGTTGTCGGTCGCCCGGGTGGTCCCGCCGGGGTAGGTCTTGACCAGCTCGCGCAGCTCGACATCAGCCACGACGGACTCCCTTCATCCGACCCTGCCCCACATGTTGAGCAGGAAACGGCGCATCAGCAGGATGAACAGCAGCGCCGGGACGACCAGCGCGAACCCACCGGCGAACCGGTAGGACTGCGGCGAGTCGGCGAGCGCGGCGAGGACCTGTGCGGGCAGCGTGCGGTGGCCGATCGTGAGCACCGCCGCGCCCAGGACCTCGTTCCACGACAGGACGAACGTGAACACCGCGGACGCGGCCAGGCCCGGGACCGCGAGCGGCAGCACCACGCGGCGCACGGTCTGCGCGCGGGTACAGCCGAACACCTTCGCGGCCTCCTCGAGGTCGACCGGCACGGCGACGAAGATGCTCGCGGTGATCAGCACGGTGGTCGGCATCGCGAGCGCGGTGTGCACCAGGGTCACCGCGGCGACCGTGTCGTACGTGCCGGTGCGCAGGAAGATCGTCGCGAGCGGCACTGACAGCACCACGATCGGCAGCGCGCGAACCATCAGCAGGAACAGCTGGTACGGGTCGCGACCGCGGAACGCGTGCCGGGCGATCGCGTACCCGGCGGGCGCGCCGATCAGCAGCGACAGCACCACCGTGTAGATCCCGGTGAGCAGCGAGTTGCCGAATGCCGGCAGCACGCCGGTGCTGGACAGGAAGCCGGACAGCGTGTCCAGCGTGAAGTCGGACGGGACCAGCGACTTCGGGAACTCCGCGATCTCGTCCGGAGTGGACAGTGCGGCGAACGCGATCAGCACGATCGGGCCGACCATGAACAGCGACACCAGCACGCAGGCCAGCTGCGCGAACGCGCGGCGGGTCCGCCTGCGCCGCAACGGGGTCCGGTCGACCGGCGGCAGCGTCGTGGGTTCGGCCTGCGCCGGCGCCACCTGCGTCGTCATCGGGCACCTCCCCGCTCCGGAGTGTGGTCCTGACCGCGCAGCGTGCGCAGGTACACGATGGACACCACGAGCGAGATGCCCAGCACGACCAGCGCGAGCGCGCTCGCCACCGCCGCGTTCTGCAGGTTGACGTACCACTGGTAGGTCTCGCCGACGAGCAGCGGGAAGTTCCGCCCGGTCAGCGCCTGCGCGACGGCGAACACCTGGATCGCCAGGATCGTCCGCAACACCAGCGCCACCTGCAGGCTCGGCCGGATCGACGGCAGCGTCACGTGCCAGAGCCGCTGCCACGCGGACGCGCCGAACACCTGCGCGGCCTCGTCGTAGTCGCGCGGCACCATCTGCAGGCCGGCCACGAGGATCACGAACACCAGCGAGGTGGCCCGCCACACCTCGGCGATCACGACCGCGAACAGCATGCCGGTGGCGTTGTCGTAGTCCAGCCAGCCGATCCCGTCACCGAGCCCCAGCCAGCTGATGAACGAGTTGAGGTAGCCGCGCGGGCTGAAGATCGCGAGCCACACCAGGCCGGCCGCGAGCTCGGAGAGCGCGAGCGGGATCGCCCACAGGTAGAAGTGGGTGCCGGCGAACCGGGGCCGCGACTGCAGCAGCAACGCCATGCCCACGGCCAGCACCAGCTGCACGGGCACCACGATCACCGTGAGCAGCAGCGTGTTGCGCAGCGCGCGGGAGAAGTACGGGTCGGCGAACATCCGCGCCCAGTTGTCGAGCGTGAACGCGCCCTCGGAGCGGAACGCGGCCAGGATGCCCTGGACGAGGGGCCAGCCGAACAGCAGCAGCATGAACACCAGCGACGGCACGATCAGCAGCCACGGCGTCGTGACTCGGGGGCGGGGGGCCGCCACGGTGGTCGCGGTGGTGGTCGCGGTCGTCATCACGCCACCTCGCAGGTTTTGCCGTCGGACGGCGGGTCGGGCGCCCAGCACGGCGCCTTGATGTCGGCCAGCAGTTCGTTGAGGATCTGAGCCTGGGCGTCCAATGTGGACCGGACGTCGGCCTCGTCGAGCACGATGGACTGGAAGCAGTCCTTGAACACCTTGGTCACCTCGCCCTCCCGTTCGCCGAGACCGACCGGCGGCAGGGCCAGCAGCGCGTCCGGCGCGGTCCGCTGCCGGTTCACCGCGTCGGCCTCGAGCGTGATCGCGGGGGGCAGGTCACCGGTCAGCTCGGCGCGTACGGTCGGGAAGAACGCGTTGGCGCGCAACAGGTCCAGCTGGGTTTCCGGCCGGGACAGCGCGGAGATGACCTCGTGCGCGGTGTCCGAGTCGGGTGCGTCGCGGGGGATGGCGAGCCCGGCCAGCACGACCATGTAGCCGAGGCCCTTCGGTCCGCGCGGGGACGGCACCATGATCCAGTTGTCCGGGTCGCGGCGGGGTGCGTCGATGAGCCGGGCCACGTGGTCCCAGCCGATCATGGCTTCGCCCGACGCGAGCGGCTCCTGCATGAAGTCGTAGGTGGTCGACGCGGGCACGCAGACCTGCCACAGCTCGCGGAAGTACTCCCACGCGTCGGCGGCGTCGCCGGAGCGGAACGTGGTGATCTGCCCGCCGGTGAACGAGGGCAGCAGGAAGCCCTGCGTGAACCGGTGCAGCAACCCCTTCGGCCCGGCGGGCAGCGCGAGCACCGGCTTGCCGCCGTTGGCCTCGCGCGCGGCGGCGGCCCAGTCGAGGAACTGGTCGTAGGTCAGGTCGCGCACGTCCGCGCCGGAGGGCAGGTGCTCGAGCATCTCCTTGCGCGCGGCCACCACGTAGCTCGCCTGCGCCCAGGGCACATACCAGGTCCGGTCGGTGCCGACCCTGGCCAGGTCGAGGAACTCCGCGGGCCAGCCCAGGTCGCCGAGACCCTCGAGCAGGTCGGTGAGGTCGGTCAGGTACCCGTCGGCGAGCGGGGCGAGATCCCCGTGCAGCCCGCCGAGCAGGCTCGACCGCACGCTGCCCGCGTCCACCTGAGTCCGGGTCTGCGTGATGAACGGGCCCGGTTCGGAGGTCACGTAGCTGACCTCCGACTCGACCGCGTCGCGCAGGATCGCGCGGAACCGCTCGCCCTCCTCGACGGGGGTGAACTGGGTGGAGAAGAAGGTCATCCCCGACCCGCCGGTGGTCGCGAACCCGGTGAGGGCGCCGCAGCCGCTGAGCGCGGACGCCGCGGCACCGCCGGCCGAGACCGCCAGGAGTCCACGTAGGACGGACCGCCGCGACACACCTACCGGTGCCACATTGCACCTCCGACTACTTATGTCTAATACTTAGACAGAAGTTACGGAGTATCAATGTAGAGGGGTGCCGTGGCAGACGTCAACCGTGGAACCGGGCCGGGCGGCGCCGCGTCGCCGGGCAATGTTTTCGCCGTGTTACGCGACGAGGGCCCGCTGACGCGCCAGGAGCTCCAGCAACGGCTGGGCCTGTCCCGGGCCACGCTCGTCGAACGGCTGGACACGCTGACGCGCCTTCGAGTGATCGACACGGTCGGCCACCGCGCGTCCAGCGGCGGGCGACGGGCCGCGTTGCTGGGTGCCGACCAGGCCAGCCGGGTGGCGGTCGTGGCCCACATCGGCGCGAGCCACGCGAGCGTCGGCGTCGCGGACCTGCTGGGCACGGTGCTGACCGTGCACCGGGAGCGGCTGCCGGCCGGGCACGAGCCCGGGCACGTCCTGCCGTGGCTGTTGGACACCGCGCGTGGGCAGCTCGCCGAGCTGGATCGGTTCGCCGACCTCGCCGCGGTCGGTTTCGCGATCCCGGGCCAGATCGACCAGGAGACCGGGGTGTCGATCATGCCGCCGACCATGGCGGCGTGGCGGGACCAGCCGCTGCGGGAGGCGTTCCGCGACGGGCTCGGCGTCGACGTCCACCTGGAGAACGACGCGAACGCGCTGGCCTACGGCGAGTACCTCGCCGCCGGCAGTCCACAGTCGACAGTGCTCGGGGTGTGGATCGGGTCGGGCATCGGGGCGGGCGTGGTGATCGGTGGGCTGCCGCACCGGGGCGCCACCGGGTGCGCGGGCGAGATCGGGCATATCCGGATCGAGGACCGCGACGAGCGGTGCGGCTGCGGGCGGCGGGGCTGTGTCGCGGCGCTGGCGAGTGGGGCGGCGCTGGTCCGGCGGTTGCGGACCGACGGGGTGCGCGCGCTGCCCGACGTGGTACGGCGGGTCGAGGCCGGGGACGAGCGGGCGGTGGCGCTGGCGGGCGACTCGGGCCGGCTGCTCGGCACTGTGCTCGCCACGGTCGTGACGATCCTGAACCCGCACCGGGTCCGGGTGGGCGGGGAGATCGGTTCGCTGGCGCCGTTCCGGGCGGGGCTGATGGAGACGCTCGGCCAGCAGGCGCACGAGGTGGCCGCGCGCGGGCTGGACGTGGGCCCGGCGGTGCTCGGGGATCTCGCGCCGCTCGTCGGCATGGCCGGGCTGGCCGCGCGGGCCGTCTTCGCACCGGCCGCCATCGACGAGGCGGCCGCGAACCTCCGCCCGTCCTGAGGTTTGTTGGCTTTTTCTTGACCGGATGTCGTTTTCGGCGGGGCTGCTTCGACGTGTCCATGAAGCACCACCGCAGGGAGGACCGTCCGATGGCCGCAACGCTGACACTGGTCGAGAACCGGCCCGAGCAGAGCTTCGTGCGCACGAGCCCGGCCGACGCACTGGCCACTGCGCTCGCCGCGGAGGACGACGCCGAGGACACCGGCTGGCTGGACCCGCTCGACCGGTTGACCTGCCGGGTGCACCGCCGCTGGATCCACGAGTGCAGCCACAGCGACCTGCACGTCATCCCGGTCACCGGGCACCGGTGGTGCCGCCCGTGCCGCCGCGCACTGGAGATCGCGGTCGACGAGGTGACCCGCACGGTCGGCCTGCACTGCCCCCGCTGCGACCGCGGCGCCACCACCCGAGCCGACCACCAGCTGGTCGCCGCGTGCGAGGCGAGCCTGACCGCCGCCCGCAGCACCCGAACCAGCACCCGAACCACCGCCCCGGCCGTGATCGCGGCCTGAGGTGCCAGGAAGGACGCCTTCCAGACGCTGCGTGTCTGGAAGGCGTCCTTCCTGGCACGTTATCCGTGCACCACGCGGTAGCGGAGGTGCGTCGCGTGCGGGGTGGTGATCACGCGGAGCGTCTCCAGCTCGATCGCCTTGCCGCCGATGTCGTCGAACAGCCGCACGCCGCTCCCCAGCAGGACCGGGACCAGGTGGACCTGAACCTCCTCCACGAGGCCCGCCGCGAGCGCCTGCTGGACGGTGGTCGCGCCGTGCAGCCCCACCACCTGCTCGCCCGCGACCGCCTTGGCCCGCTCGATCGCCGCCGGCACACCGTCGTGGACGAACGTGAACACGTCCGACGCGTGCGCGGGCGGCGGTCGGTGGGTCACCACGAAGCACGGCACGTCGCCGGCCGGTCCGCCCTCGCCCCAGCCGCCCTCGCCCTCGCAGAAGTCGTAGGACCGGCGGCCCATCACGATCGCGCCCACGCCCGCCACCATCTCGCCGAGCACCGCCACGTCGTCCGGCGTGTGGTGCCTGGGATCCAGCCACCGGTGCAGCCGCTCGCCGCCCTCGCCGAGTGGGTGCTCCCGGCTGTCGTTGGGACCGGTGACGTATCCGTCGAGCGACATCGAGATCGCCGACATGACCTGCGCCATGATCTTCTCCTCCTGGTTCACGGACTCTGCCGGTGTAACGCCGGCTCGAGCCCGAACTCATCGGTCGAGCGCGAAGGAGTCCTCGCCGGCGGCCGTGACCTCGGCGGACGAGTCGACGGAGTCGGTGGAGTCGACCTCGCCGGTCACCCCGCGCCGCCGCAGCGCCACCGCGGCGAGCACGGCGAGCGCCGCGAACAGGGCCGCACCGATCCCGGCGACGGTGTTGAGGCCGAGCGTGAACGCGGCCCGGGCGGAGTCGAGCAACGGGCCGGCGACCCGGTCGGGCAGCGCACCGGCGGCCACGACCGCGCCGTTCAGGCTCTCGGCGGCGGCCCCGGGCC
>NZ_JBOHGB010000126.1:0-21790 GCF_050699935.1 Actinophytocola sp. | reverse complement strand
GGAGTCCGGCAGGCCGGCACCGGCAGCAGCGGCTCGATCAACACCCACTCGGCGTCGGTGGTGTCGGAGGGATAGCGGCGGACTCGGCCCACTGACATGGGCAGATCGGCGACAGGGTACAAAGTGGCCCGACCTATGCCCAACACCGGGATCAAGGACAGGCTCTTATGGATTAACGTCAGGTCCACGACCTCTGGCCGACTCTGCTCGGTTGCTGGCGCAATCTCGCCGGGTCGGCCGTCATCATGTTTGGGGGCCGACCCCCATGTTCCCGTGAGTCCCGACCCAGCGTGGTCACGTTGGTCTTTGACCAGTGCTGGGTCTGTCACCCGCTCCCTGGCCCGATGTCTGGATCAGGCCAGGTCATGTTGATCGTGCGTTCGAAGTTGACGTATCCGACGCGTTGGAAGGCGTTCGCCATGGGGGTGTTGCCGAGATCCGTGGCCGCCCGGATGCGCGGGACTTCCTGCGCGGCGAGGATGCGGGTGCCTTCGGCGAGGATTTCGTCGATGTAGCCGTTGCCCCGGTGTTCGGGTAGTACGGCGAGGTAGCCGATGATGGGGTTGTAGTCGTTGCGGGCCGGGGTGACGAACCCCACCGGCTCGCCGTCCGGCAGTGTCGCGATCCGCCACCAGTCTCGCGGGCTCCGGTAGTGCGCGAGTTCCTCCTCATGGTGTTTGACCGCCGCGTCGCGGGCGGACATCCGGGTCAGGTCGGCTCTGCTGTGCGCGTCAAGCGTCCCGTCCAGGACCAGAGTCATCAGCGTGAGGATTTCCTCGGTGTCGCGGACCGGCCGGAACACCAGGCGGCCCCTCGGCTCGGGGATTGGTGTCGCGGGACGCCACTGGAAACGCAGCCGTTCGACGAACAGGTGGGCTCCGGTCCGTTCCAGGGCGGCCATGCGGTCCTCGACGACGCGCCTGGTCACCCTGTCCTCGCGCCAGTCGGGCGGGACGACACGGATGTACTCGGGTGGACGGGTGCCTGCGGGGACCACCTCGGCCGCGGCGGTCCGCAGCAGCCGCACGCCGATGTCCGCGCGGTCGCGATCCGCGCTGCTGTCGTCGATATCGAGAAGGTCCAAGAGGAATGGTGTGTCGTCTCCGGTCCGACCCCACCAGGCGACCCTGGCCAGCAGGTGGTCGCCGCGCACGGCGACCCACATCCAGTCCGGCCGGCGACGGCCGGCGGCGAGGTCGTCCTCCAACTCCTCGTTGAGGACGTAGGGCAGTCGGGAGAAGAGGTCGAGTTCTTCGCGCCCGGCGATCGGGCGCATGGTCAGGTCGTTCTGTTCCACGGTCAAGGCACGCTCCGGTGAAGGCGCCTGTCCGCTCCGGGGTCAGACGCGGTCCGCGCCCCGGGAGGACACCAGCGCAGTGATCATGGGGATCATGGGCTTATCCCTCCCTTCGGTGTCGTGCCCCTCGGTCCTGTCGACGACGGGCCGGCCGCAAGATCTATCCGATCACCGTCCCCGGCGCAAACCCTTTGCGATCACGGACAGCGATCTCCGTCTACCAGCACGTTCTGGTTCTTATGGATTAGCGGCAGGTCCACGGCCTCTGGCGACCCTGCTCGGTTGCCGGCGCGACCTCGCCGGGTCGGTCGTCCCCACGCTCCTCGCTCCTGCCGACCGCCGTGCTTGCCGCGGTGTTCGGGGTGGCGGCGTGGGCCTTCGCGGCCGGGTCGCAGTGCCACAACCCGACACCGAGATCGATCAGCGCCCGGCGGAGTTCGACGCTGGTGAGGTCCTCGGCCGCGGTGATCCGCGTGTCGAGTTCCGCGGCGATCAACCGGCCGACCTTGGTGCCCGGCAGCTGGTTCTTCTCGATTCACGGTGAACATTGGCGACTATTTGTAATGCGGCCGGTTTCTGAACTGTTCAAACACAATTGGTGTATTTCTCGGTTTCTTCCTCGGATCATTGCACTGTCCACTATCTGCGGTGAACAGAATTTCATGTTTTGATCCCTACGATCAGTTATGGGTTGAACACGCGGTGATACGTACCGCGGCCGGATATCTGGTAATTCGGTCATGTTTGGGCGCGGTGAGGTTGCTGGCCACTGGTGCCCAGCGCCTGGGAGTGACGCGCTGAACCTGTGGTGTGGAAGGGATCCCCTGCGGCGGGTCACGATGGCCGCGCATGGGTCACGTGGATCCTGCCATGAATCCGGTCCGCTGGGCGCGAGAATCACGAAATAACCAAGTTGTAACGAAACGCACTAGCGGGGAACCGTTGATGATCTGGTCCACGTGCCGCTGACCAGTGTCGATATCCCGTATCTCGCGGTAACACCATGACCGGATCGCGCAAAGCCGCCGCATTCGGCCGAATCCGTTGACACCCCCAACGGGCACTGCAATGATCTTCGCGGGGATTCAGGAAGAGGGGTTCGAAGCATTTCTTCAGGGGGTTTCGACGTGCCACAATCTGTTGCCACCCGGCAACATCCTGTAAGCGAAGAACCAGACCCGGTCCGGCCTTTACCCTCGCGACTGGTCGGCCGGACGACCCAGTACCGCGAGATCGTCGGTGTGCTCGAGCACGCGTTGGAAGGCGGACAGAACCTTCTCCAGCTGGTCGGCCCGCGGGGTTCGGGACGAACCCGGCTGCTGGGTGAAACCATCCGCATGGCGCACACGTTCGGCTTCGACATCGTTGCGGGCAGTAGCGGTGGTGTGGATCCGGCCGGTCAGTCGTCGGTCCGCTCCACGGCGCCGTTGCTCGTCGCGGTGGACGACGCGGACACCATACGAGCCGGGCAACTCGACGCCATCCTCGCCGTGGCCCGCTGCAGGGCACGGCGGGTCGTGCTGGCGACCACGGCCGCCTGCACCCGGCCGATCGCCACTTTCGCGAGGACCACCAAGGTGCTCCTCGACCCGCTGGACGTCGACGCGGCCGAGGCCATGGTCACCGATCTGGTCGGCACGGCTCTCGGTGACGACCTGCGGTGCCTGGTCGCCACCGCCGGTGGCAACCCCTGGTTGCTCAACACCTTGATCATGGGATTGCGCGCCGAGCGGCGAATCACGTTGCAGCACCGCACGGCCCTGGTCCGTGGCGACGCCGTACCCGAGCTGGTGACCACGGCCATCGCCGATCGGCTGGCCGAGCTGTCGGCGCCGTGCCGGCGCCTGGTCAATGCGGTGGCGGTCGCGGGCGCACCGGTGTCGCCCGCGGCTCTGGGCGCGATCATCGACTGCGACGTCACCGCGACGTTGGCGGTGGCCGACGAGGCGAACGCCGCCGGTGTGCTCGGCTACCTCCGCGGCGTCATCTGGTTCCACAACGCGCTCACCCAGCGGGTCGTCCTCGTGGCCATGCCGCCCGCGGTTCGCGCCGCCATGACCCGGTTGGTGGTGGAGACCGGAATCGCCGCGACCGCGGACCCGGCCGACCTGCTGACTCCTGACCACCGGCCGGCCGTGCCACGCAACGTCGGCACACCGGCCCAGGTGGCTCCGGTACCCGCCGACGAACCGCGCCCGGTTCCGTGGCACCGGCTCAGCGACACGGAGCGAACCATCGCGGCGCTGGTCAGCCAGGGCATGACCAACCGGCAGATCGCCAGCCGGGTGTTCCTGTCCCCGCACACCGTGAACTACCACCTGCGCGGGATCTTCCGGAAACTTCAGGTCTGCTCGCGGGTCGAGCTCGCCGCCATCGTCCGGGAACGCCGGGCGTCGGCGGACGAGCTCGACCCGTCAGCGTGGTAGAGGCTAACGATCGCCCGAGCCGGCGCCGACCGTCGCCGGCTCGGCGTCGGCCCCCGCCGCCGCCAGGTCGGCGAGCAGGCTGTCGGTGCAGATCGTCATCGCACACCGGCGTGCGGCGTAGTCGATCGCCATCCGGTGCTCGGCCAGGCTGAAGTCCGCGATCGCATCGGCGACCAGGAAGGTCTCGATGTCCTGGGTGAACGCGTCAGCCGCGGTCATCAGCACGCCGACATGCGCGTAGACGCCGCACACGATCAGCTGGTCGCGTCCCCACGCCTGTAGCCGCGCGGTCAGGTCGGTACGCGCGAAGGCGCTGTAGCGCCACTTGGTCAGCACCACGTCGGCGGGCTGTGGCGCGAGTTCGTCGATCACCCGGCGTTGCTCCTGGCTGCCGGCCATGCCACGACCCCAGAAGTCGCGCAGCAGTCCCCGCTGCTCTTGGGTCATGTTGCCGGGTTGGGCCGTATAGCACACCGGGATGTCGAGCCGATCCGCGGCGGCACGCAACGCGACGATGTGGTCCACCAGGTCCGTCACCGGCGCGGCCCCCGGGGGGAAGAAGTCCACAAAGTACTGTTGCATGTCGTGGATCAGCAGTACGGCCCGGTTCGGGTCGATGCGCCAGGTGGCCACGTTCTCCGGCAGGTCCGCCACGGTCGGCATCGGATACGGCGTGATGGTCGGTATGGGCATGACGGTCCTTTCGTTCTCACGCGCCGAGTGCGGCTCCGCCGTCCACGCACAGGTCGTGCATGGTGACGTGGCCGGCCCGGTCGGAGGCGAGAAAAGCGACCGCGTCGGCGACGTCGGACGGGTCGGCGAGCTTGCGCAGCGGTATGCCGACGCGGTGCGCGGACAGAGAGCCCTCGAGCGTGTCGCGCACGCACGAGTCGTCCGTCCACATGCCACGCAGCATCGGCGTGTCCGTCGACCCGGGCGACACGACGTTGCACCGGACCCCGGTCGACGCGAGCTCGAGACCGAGGTTCTTGGTGAACGCGGCGGATGCCGCCTTCGACGCGGCGTAGGCCGCCATCTTCATCCGCGGCACGGAGCCGGCGTTGGACCCCACCGTGATGATCGCGCCGCGCCCCCGCGCGGACATCCGCCGGCCGACCGCCCGCGACATGTAGAACACACCGGAGACGTTGACGTCGAACGTCGTGGCCCAATCCTCGTCGGTCAGGTCGATCGCGCGACCGAGCCGAAGCACGCCGGCGACGTTCACCAGCACGTCGATGGGCCCGAACTCGGTGTCCACCCGGTCTATCAAGCGCTCCACGGCCGCGCTGTCACGCACGTCGAGCTGGTAGCCGATCGCGGTTCGTCCGGCGTCGTTGATCGCCGCGACGGTCTTGTCCAACTGGTCCACGTTGTAGTCGAGAGCCACCACTCGGCAGCCGTGCGCGGCGAGCGTCCAACTGACCGCGGCGCCGATGCCCTGTGCCGCACCGGTGACGACCACGTTCTTGCCTGCTAATCCCAGATCCACCCTGAAATCCCCTGTCTTCCTCGATCCCCTGAGGCCGTGTCCCGCGTAGTCCGAGACGGACGGCCCATCACTACTAACTTGCCTTGGCCGTCACGGCGTCGTAGCCGAACAACCAGGCCCGTGAGCGCAACCCCCAGTCCTCGCGCAGCCGCTCGTCCCGGCCGCGCTGCCGCGCCAGATCCGCGACATGGTGGCTTTCTTCGTTGTCCGCGACGAACTCGCGCACCTGCTTGACCCGAGGACGGCGGGTCGCCTCGTAGTCGGCGACCGCGTCCTCCACTGTGGACGACGTGGCGGTGGCCAGCCGGTCGGCGAGCACGAACGCGTCCTCCATGGCCAGGCTCGCCCCCTGCGCGCCGAACGGCAACACCGGATGTGCGGCGTCCCCGATCAACGCGATCCGCCGGCTACGCAGGTGCAGGGCCGGCGTGCGGTCGTAGAGCGCCCAGCGGCTCGGCTCCGTCACGGTCGACAGGAGATCGGTCACCTCTGGGGCCCAGCCGGAGTAGGCGGCCAGCAACTCCTCGGCCCGGCCGGGCAACGACCACGAGTCCGCCAACCACTCCCGGGACGGTGCACTGGCCGCGATGCTGACCTGGCGGCCGCCGGAGACGGGGTAGGCGACGCAGTGCTGTCCCGGCCCCATCCAGATCAGCACCCGCGGATCGGCGAACAGATCACCCGTTCGCTCCGCCGGTACCAGTCCACGATAGACACAGTGCCCGGAGAACCGTGGTGCGTCGTTGGTCAGGTGTCGGCGGATCGCCGAGCGGATCCCGTCCGCGCCGATCACGAGGTCCGCACCGACCCGCGTACTGTCGGCGAACTCCAGCTCCACCCGATCCCCGTGCTCGACCACGCCGACGCAACGGCGACCAAGGTGAACCATCCCGAGCGGCAACGACTCCAGCAGGGTCTGATGCAGATCCGACCGGTGCAGGGTGTAGTACGGCGAGCCGTAGATCTGTTCGCACGCCGGCCCGAGGGTCGTCGCGGTGATCGCCGAGCCGTCATGGCCATGCCGGACCTGGATGGCACCCGGCCGCACCGCGACCTTGGCCAGCCCGCCGGACAGCCCCAACCGATGTAGCAGCCGAGAACCGTTCGGCGATACCTGGATCCCGGCGCCGACCTCGGCCAGGTGCGGGGCCTGCTCGTAGACCTCGCAGTCGATCCCGGCTTGCCGTAGCGCGGCGGCCAGGGTCAGCCCGGCAATGCCGGCGCCGACGACGGCAACCGTCAGCTCCCCTGACATGGCGTCCATCCTTTCCTTGCGGTGCAACACTTTCCGCAGGCCGTGGCGCGAGGCTCGGCCACCTGCTCAGTAGTAGAGAAGCGCCTTGTCCCAGTCCTCGTCCGCGCCGAAGAGGCTGCGCGGCTTGACCACGTCATGCACCGAGGTGAGCACCTTCCGGGGCACCAAGGTGCCCTCCGGAACCCCGGTGACCTCACACGGCACGGCGAGCTCGGCCTCGATCGCGCCGGACAGCGCCGCGCACGCGTCGTCGCGCCAGGTGTCGGCGACCTCGATCTGCACCCGCAGCAGGTCGGCGTCCGCCCTGGCCCGCCAGAACATCACCCCGTGGTCGACGGGAAGCTGGAAGACCAGGTCCTCCAAGCGGTTCTGCGTGACCTTCGCGCCGGCCACCGGGTAACCGAACGCGGCCCGGCCATACACCCGGACCGTCGGCAGCGCCCAGCCACACGGGCACGGCTCATAGGAGACCTCGACGTCGTCGGCCAGGTTGTACCGCAGCAGCGGCATCGCCTCCCGGTACAGCGGAGTCACCACCAGCTGGCCGAACCCGTCCCGGCGCAGCTCGCCGGTTTCCGGCTCGTAGACCTCGAAGATCGCTCGGTCGGCCCACAGGTGCATCTGTCCGAGCGAGCACTCGCCGGCAAGACTGCCGGTCTCGGTCGAGCCGTACTCCTCGATCACCGGGACGCCCCAGATCTCGCTGATCCGTGCCCGGCGTGCGTCCGACAGCGGCTCCCCGCCGACGAACAGCGACCGCAACGCGGGAAAGTCCTTGCTCGGCTCCAGACCGGTCGCCTTCGCCGCGGCGGCCCACAGCAACGTCTCGGTGGGCATCGACCAGGTCAGCGAGACCTCGAGGTCGTGCAGGACTCGCACGACGCGGGAGTACGGCATGGCCAGCGACCGGTTGTCGCCCGGCACCACGGTCGCGCCCTTCGACCGGGCGGCGGCGTGCGCCAGGTGTCCGGTGATCATCAACGCGTACGGAGTGCGCACCAGGAAGGTGTCCTGCGCCGAGATGCCGATCCACTTGCGGGCGTAGCGCTCGGCGAGGTCGACCCAGTCCTCCTCGGTGTAGTAGGACGCGGTCGGCCGGCCGGCGGTACCACTGGACTCGTGATAGGTGGCCAGCCGGGCGCGGGGCACGGCCAGCAGCCCGTACGGGTAGGCCTCCCGCAGGTCGTCCTTACTGGTCAAGGGAAGTTTCGCGAAGTCGGCCCGATCGGCCGGGGCCTCGCCGCCGAAACGGGCCGCGTAGAACGGCGAGTCGGCCGCCCAGGCGAGAGTGGTCGAGAGCTGACGGTTCTGGAGTTCGGTGAGCTCATCGAGAGAGCCCCAGTCACCCAGCTGTGGCAACCGGGTCGCCACCTGTGTCATGTGTTGCTCCTATCAGGAAGTGCGGGTCAGGACTGCGGGCGCCGGGACGGCCGGTGACACGAGGCGGGTGGCGTTGTCCCACGCCACCTGGCGCCACTGGTCCGGCTCGAGGTCGAGCGCGGCGTACTTCGCCAACTCGACCCTGGGGTGCTGCAGCGGGTACTCCGAACCGAACAGCACCCGGGACGGCCCCAACCTGGCCAGCGCGGCGGCGACCACCGAGCTGTAACCGCCGGAGGTCTCGAGCATCACGTTCGCCTCGTCGGCGATCAGCTCGACGCCGTGGTAGTCGATGTTGCCGACGCCGCAGTGGCCGAGCACGAAGGTCACCGTCGGGTACCGGCGAGCCAGGGCGACCAGGTCGGCCACCGCGCTGCCGGGTCGCTGCAGGCACACGACATACACCGAGTGCCCGGCCGTCGCGGCGATCTCGACCAGCTTGTCGACCCGCAGGTCGGTGAGGCCGATCCCGTGCACCGCCGGGGAGATCTCCAGGGCGGCGAACTCCGCCGCCCGCGCGCGGTAGGCGGACACCGGCCGGTGCGGGTTGGCGAAGTAGCACGGGATCAGCCGGCCGCCCGAGTCCTGGCAAGCCGCGAGCACCGCGTCGTTGTCGGCGTCGGTGTCGATGTGCCCGCCATCGATGATGTGCCGGGACAGCACCAGCGGGTCGATCGTGCCGCCGGCACAGACCGTGGCGGCATCGAGCCCACACTCGTCCAGGACCGTCAACAACCGGTCGACCGCACCAGGACGTGGCGCCAGCCGAACGTGGAAGTCGAAGACCGGACCGGGCGGGAGCTCGTGGGCGGGCATGGACATCACTGCTCGCGGCAGAACTCGTCGATCGGGTAGCCGACGTGCCGGTCCTCGGTCGGCAGGTACCCGAGCACCACGTCGTCCTGCTTCAGCTCGGTGCTGTTGAGCACCACGCCGTTCGGGCCGAGCACCCGGACGTGCCAGTCGTCCTGCAGGATCAGGTTCACCTCGGTGCCGTCCGGCGCGACCGCGTCCACCGACAGCAGCGGCCGCGACTCGATCTTCACCCGCCCGACGGTGACCAGCCTGGTCTGGCCCTTGACGTCGACGGCCAGCACCTTGCTGCCGGCGGTGAGCTCGCTCAGGTAGCTGGTGCGACCGCCCTTGTTCATCGTGTACGACATGATCGCGCCGGCGTTGACCCGGAACGGGCGGGTCGGCATGTACGGCAGCGGGTGGGTCTCGCTGACGCAGAGGATCATGCCCTTGGAGTGCGAGCCGACCAGGATGCCCTCGTCCTGGCGGAAGTAGGTGCAGGTGTCGACGCAGGCCCGCTCGCCCATGCCGACGTGGCTGATGCCGATGACCCGCAGCTCCACCAGGTTCAGCGAGGCGGGCTTGTCGTCCGCGGCGGCCTTGAGCCGGGTCGCGTCGCCGACCGTGCCGGGGGCCATCATGACGCCGTCCGAACCGTGTTCGAGCACCCCGAAGATGATCTCGGCCTCCTCGGGGTCGGTGGCGACCGTGACGATGTTGCCCTCCGCACGAGCAGCCGCGGCGAGCACGATCTCCAGGGGAATCTTGGTCGGGTCGCGGAACAGCAGCACGCTCCAGCGCTCGGTGCGTGCCGCGTGGCAGGCGACCTCGAGCGTCTCCGCGTCCACGATCTCCACGAACCGGCCGAACTCGACCTCCGGGTGGTGGTGCGCCAGCTCGGCGGTGTGCCCGTGCTTGTCCGGGTCGACGATGACGACGTCGGCGTCACCGAACGAGTCCGGCAGGGTGTCGCCGGCCGGGATCAGGATCTTCTTGACCGTCGGCGGCAGGCCGGCGAACATCTCCGGGTCCGCGCCGACGATGCCGTCGACGCGCTGGTGTACCGATTCTTCGATGATCGCCGCGCGAGCCGAGGTAGTGGCGCGCAGGTCCAGCCAGCACAGTTTCACGTCAGTCACCTTTACTTGTTCGTCTTTTCCAGGATTCGTTTGGTCCGATATGGACGCTTACACCGCTGCCACCTCGAGCTGGCCGATCTGGCCGAGCACCGGATCGCTCGCCGGCCGGTGGATGCGTTCGGCGATCCGCCGCGTGATCGCGCCGGGATCGTCGGCGGCGAAGACGTTGCGACCCATGGCCACGCCGGTCACGCCGCCACGCAACGCATCGTCCACATACGACAGAACGGCGTCGATGCTCGCCTGGCGCGGCCCGCCGGCGACGATCAGTGGCACCGGACAGTCCCGCGTGACGTCGGCCATCTCCGCGATGGTGTACGCGCACGGGGTCTTGACGATGTCCGCGCCGAGGTCGGCGGCGAGGGTAGCGGCGTGCGCGATCAGGCCGGCGTCCCGTGGATCGGTGATCTTGGGCCCGCGCGGGTACATCATCGCCAGCAGCGGGACGTTCCACCGGTCGCACGCGTCGGCCACCGCGCCGAGGTCAGCGACCTGACCGGCCTCCTGGGCCGAGCCGAGATTGACGTGCACGCTCACCGCGTCCGCCCCGACACGCAGCGCCTCCTCGACGCTGGCCACCAGGTACTTCGCATCCGGATCGGGCGCGTGCGCGGTGCTCGCGCTCAGGTGCACGATCAGCGAGGTGTTCGCGAAGTGCCGCGGGTCAACGTAGCGCAGCGCCCCCTTGTGCAGTACGACCGCGTCGGCGCCGTTGTCCGCCAAGCGCCCGACGAGTTGGTTCACTCGCCGCCCGCCGGTAACCGGACCATCGGAAACCGAATGATCGAGCGGCACCACCAGCAGACGCGCACCGTCATGCCGGTACAACCGGTCGAGCCGGACGCGCCTCGCGAACGAAACGTTGACCGTCAACGGAAATCCCCTCCCTAGCCCCTTATAACTGTCCTGTTTGGACGACTTGGTCAAGACCGAATTCCTTGTGTAGCAACGCGACCGCATCGGTAGCGCGGTCCGCAGCTATCACGACCGAGACCCGCAGCTGCGAGGTCGAGATCCAGCTGGTCGCGATGCCGGCGCCGGCCAGTGCGGCCAGCATCGCCGCGGTGAACTGCGGCCGGTTGAGCAGACCGGTGCCCAGCAACGACACCTTCGCCACATGCTCGTCGAGCACCACGCTGCCGCCGGCGTTCGCCACCAGTGCCCGCAACTCGGGAAGCAACGGGGGCAGCTCGTTGCGCCGGGCGGTGAAACCCATCCGGAACTCGGTCTCGTAGGTACCGGAGCGGGCCACCAGGTCGACCGCGGCGTGATGGCGGGCGAACACCGACAGCACCGCCACCGCCAGATCGGTCGAGTCGGCCGCCGGTCCGTCGGCACGGATCAGCACCCTGGTGACGTCCACGTCGTGGGCGATGGCGAGCACCGCGTGCGACTCCAGCGGCGGCTCGTCACCGGCCGGCGTCACGACCGTGCCCGGAGTACTCCGCAGCGCGGAGCGCACCGCGAGCTCGACGTCGTGCACACTGGCCAGCTCCACCGACCGGGAGTGCAACACCTTGGCGCCGGCGAAGGCGAGCTCCACCATCGGGTCCATGCCGACCTCCGGTAGCGCCGCCGCGGTCGGTACCACCCGCGGGTCCGCGGTGAACACGCCGTCCACATCGGTGTAGATCTCGCATTGCGGCGCACCGAGCGCGACGGCGAGCGCGACGGCCGTGGTGTCCGAGCCACCCCGGCCGAGCGTGATCACGTCACCCGCGTCGTCGACCCCCTGGAACCCGGCGGCGACGACGACGTTTCCCTCGTCCAGTCGCGCCAGCATCGGGGCCGGGTCGATGGCCGCGATCCGTCCGGCACCGGCGGGACCGGTCACCCGGACACCGGCCTGGGCTCCGGTCAGCGACACCGCGGGCACGCCCATTCCCCGAAGGGTGATCGCGAACAACGCGGCGGATGCCTGCTCCCCGGTGGCCAGCAGCTGGTCCACCTCCCGAGCCGTCGCCGAATCGCCCCTGCCGGCACCGAGATCCTCGGCGAGCGCGAGCAGTTCGTCCGTGGTGGCGCCGCGCGCGGAGACGACCACGACCGTGCGCCGATCCCGTGCGGCCTCGGCGACCGACGTGGCCGCGGCACGCAACCGCGCCTCGTCCGCGAGCGACGTGCCTCCGTACTTGCGCACCAGAATGTCCACGACCAGATCCGATTCTTTTCGGAGAATTTCTGCGGCCGAGCCTAACGAGATTCTTCGGCCACACCCACTGCTTACTGGCCCACTACCTACTCAAGTAGTGGCATTCGTGCCGGTTGGCACCGTCATATCACGTGAATACCTGAGTATTCAGACCGCGATTCGATCCAGGAGCCCGCCCGCCCAGTCACGGTCGTAGGCGTCGAACCGCGGCACGCCGCCCCGCGGCGGGGGCTGGGTCCAGTGGTAGTCGACCCCGGGGTTGTGCGCTGCGTATCCGTCCACTGTGAACAAGTGTGGACTGCCCTGGATCCGCGGGCCCTTCGCCGTCTCCCACTGCCGGTACACCTCGCGCCGACCGGTGCCGTCGGCCAGCGCGGCGGACAACGCGTCGATCTCGATCCGCGAGCACTCCTTGGCCACCTCGAGGATCACCGAAGGGATGCTGATACACCGACTGTCCGTGTAGAAAGCCTTACGCAGTGCGGCATCCAGCTCGTCACTGCCGGCCAGGCCGCCGATCGCCGGGTCCTTGGCCGCCTGCACCGCCTCCAGCGCCGGCAGCATGGTCACCGGGTAGGTGGACTCGGATGCCGACCACGGCCGCAGGCCGACCTCGGGGCGCAGCCCGGCGATCGCCACGATCTCGACGTCCAGGATGTACTTCGGGGTCGGTGCGTCGTTGAACAGTTCCAGCGGGAACGCCCGGTGATCGATACGCACGTCGACGTCGCGCTCCGTCGCCGCCGCGCGCAGCGTGTGCAGCGCCAGCGTCGCCCACGGGCACCCGATATCCGACCAGACCGTCACCGTGCCCGGCTCGGAACCGACGACCGGCCCGGTCATGCTGTCAGCGCCTTTGTCGGAAGCAATTCGGTGACGATATCGCGCAGAATACCTACGCCGTTCCGGGTCAGCACCGACTCCGGATGAAATTGCATCGAATACAGCCTCGGTCCACGCATGGCATGGATCTCACCGGTCTCGGCATCCCGGCACACGTCGAGCAGGCCGTGCGGCGTGGACACCAGGTCGGCATCGGCGCGCGCGGCGAACGTGTTGTAGAAGCCGACCTGCTCGACCCGACCGAACAGCTCGATCTCCCGAACCAGACCCTGGTTGGGAACCGTCCGGCGCACCACGTCCACACCAAGGACGCCGGCGAGGACCTGGTGGCCCAGGCAGACGGCCATCAGCGGCTGGCCGGCGGCGAGCACCCGGTCGACCAGCCGGCGCATCACCGCGATCTTGGGGTGTCGCACGTCGCGTGGATCGCCCGGACCGGGACCGGCCACGACCAGGTCGTAGCCGTGGGTCCACACCTGCTCGTCGAACCGGACGACGTCGACGGCGAGGCCGAGCGCGAGCAGCTGGTGGCGCAGCATCGCGGTGAACGTGTCCTCACAGTCGACGACCAGTACCCGCCGGCCGGTGGCGGTCGGCTCATCGTGGTCGGTCGCGTGCCGGTCGAGCCAGAACTCACCGAGCCCGGCGCTGCGGCCACGCAACGCCGCACGGACACGAGGGTGGTCCGCCCACCGCGGCTCCGATCCGCGGTCTCCACCTGCCGGCGCGCCCGCGGCATCGGCGTCGTGGCGGCGACCCTCGCCGGTGAGCGCGGCGAGCATCGTGGCCGCCTTGGCCGCCGTCTCGGCCGCCTCCGCGGCTGGTTGGGAGTGTCGGACCACGGTCGCGCCGACATCCAGCCGCAACCGCCCGGAGGCGTCGATGTCCGCGGTGCGGATGGCGATCGCCGAGTCGACCCGTCGCTGCCCGTCGGGGTCGCGGCCGAGCAGGGCGACCACGCCCGCGTAGTAGCCACGCCCGGTCTGCTCCCGGTGTGCGATCACCCGGCATGCGCTCTCCACGGGGGAGCCGGTCACGGTCGGCGCGTACATCGTGGCCGACAGGATGTCCCGTGGATCCAAAGTAGACGATCCGGTGATCCAGTACTCGGTGTGCGCGAGCCTGGCCATCGACTTCCAGCGTGGACCATGCACTCGGCCACCGTCCCAGCACAGCTGGCCCATCATCTTCAGTTCCTCGTCGAGCACCATGGAGAGCTCTTCGGTCTCCTTGGTGTCGCCGAGGAAGTCGAGCACGTCGGTCAGCGACGCGGTGGCCGGCGGGCGGCGGAACGTCCCGCTGATCGGGTTCATCGTCACCGTGCCCCGCTCGAGGCTGACGTGCTTCTCCGGCGAGGCGCCGAGCAGGATCCGCTCGCCGGTGTAGACCAGGAACGTCCAGTAGGTGCCACGCTCCTCGCGGACCAGCCGGCGCAGGACCGCGAGTGCGGCGGCCGGGCCGAATCCCGGCACGCTCGCCAGGAAGGACCGCTTGAGCACGAAGTTCGCACCGGTGCCGGCGCCGATCTCCGCATCGATGACCGTGCCCACCATGTCCGCGTACGCCTGGTCGTCGATGTCGAACGCACCGTCGGCCAGCGTGACCGGCACATCGGGCACCGCGGCGAGGAAGTCCGCGACCGGCACCCGCACCTGCTCGCTCACGCGCAACGCGAGCAACTGGGTGCCGTCGTCGATGCAGTCGTAGCCGCGCTCGGCGAGTTGCCGGTACGGCAACAGCGCGAGCACGTCGTGACCGCCACCGGCCGGCGGCGGACCGTCCGGTTCCGGCAGGTCGGCCACCCGCGCATGCGTGGACATCGACCCGGTCAGCAGCTCGACGACACCATCGTCGGCCTCCTGCCGGTACAGCACCGCGAACGGCGCATCGGCGGACACCAACCGAGCCAGCCTGGCAGAAATGTTCTCAACCACATTGCCCCCGTTTCGCAAACAAGCGAGCGCCGGATGTGCTAATGGATGTCCCCAGTTCAACCAGGCGCGCGTCCACGATTCCAAACCCGACCGCATGGGGCAACTACTCAAATGAGTGGTCACCTCAAGGGAACCGGCGGCACGTCATCAGACGAAACAACCGCGGCATCTGACGACGAGCGTCAGATGCCGCGGTTGAATCCGAACGAAGTTCGATATTTTAAATTTGAACTTCTCCGCCGAGTGGCCGGTCGCGTTTAGACGGTGCTGACGACCTGGTCGTAACCCAGCCGCGGCAGGCGGTCGTACCAGGCGTCCTGGCCGGGCTTGCCGATGTTGACCACGGCCAGCGCGCGGTGGCGGCCGTCCGAGAAGAACTCCCGGTTCACCCCGTCGACGTCGAAGCCGGACATCGGCCCGGCAGCGAGCCCGATCGCGCGCACACCCAGGATGAAGTAGCCGACCTGGAGAGCGGCGTTGAACGAGGCGGACTCCTCGCGCACCTGCTTTTCACCGAAGAACACGTCCGCGGCCTGCGGGAACACCGGGAACTGCGTCGGCATGTGCTCGGTGAACTGGGTGTCGGCGGCGAGCACGGCCACCAGCGGCGCGTTGCGGGTCTTCTCCTGGTTGTTGTCCCACATCAGCGACACCAGATTGTCCCGCGCCTGGCCGGATCGGACCAGCACCACCCGCAGCGGCTGCTGGTTGAACGAGGTGGGGGCCCACTTCATCAGGTCATAGATGTCCTCGACCTGCGCGTCGTTCACCGGCTCGTCGGTGAACGTGTTCGCCGTCCGAGCCGACCGGAACAACAGATCCTGCGCTGCCTTGTCGAGCGCGTAGTCCGCTGGCATGGTTATTTTCTCCTGTTTCCTTGGTTACCAGATCGGCCTTTCAGCCGACGATCAGGCCGAGAAGTTCGTGACAACTCTCCGGCGCGTTATTTCCCCGCCATGCGACGTGCTGATCCGGTCGAACCAGGATCAGGTCACGTTCGCAGACCTCTCGCACGTGCTCGTCATCGCACACCAGGTAGGACAGTGGTAAACCGATTCGCGCGGCTTCCTCGGCTATCGGCTTGCCGGCGTGCGCTCCGGAGAGATCGAGCAGCGACAGCTCGGGGCCGAGCAGGTCATGCAGCTCACGACCGTTGGCCAGTCGCACGCTCGGCAGCCGGGCGCCCGGCCAGGTGGTCGGCACGATCTGCTGCCACTCCCACCTCGGCTCGGCGCCGTCCTCGGGCCAGACCACCGGCGAGCGGCCGTACCGGTAGCCGAAGTGGATGCCGATGTTGTTGATCTGGTAGCGGTCCTGCGCGAGGAACCCGGCGAGCATGGCGTCGGTCGCGCCGTCCGCGGCCAGCGTGGGGAATCGCCGCCACACGTCGAGCAGGTTGAACGACATCTCCCGGTTGAATCGCGCCACCGGCTGGCGTTCCGCCTCGTAGCTGGCCAGCAACCGCTCCCCACCCCAGCCGGACACGACCGCGGCGAGCTTCCAGCCCAGGTCGACCGCGTCGCCGAGTCCCGTGTTCGCGCCATGTCCGCCGGTCGGGAAGAACTGGTGTGCGGCGTCGCCGGCGAGGAACACCCGGCCGGCCCGGTAGGAGCGGGCGACCCCGAACCTGCCCCGCCACTGCGCGACGCTCATGACCTCGTCGACCGCGATGTCCACGCCGAGGCGCTGGCGGATCACCGGCATGGGGTCGCCGGTGAAGTCCTCGTCTTCGGGAATGGGGAAGGTGGCCGTCCAGGTCGACGTTCCGTCCCTGGACACCAGGGTCAGCCCGGCGACGGTGTTGGCCAGGAAGAACCTGCCGTATCGGGTCAGTGCCGGGTCGGTGCTGCGGAAGTAGGTGATGCAGTGCTGGCGGGTCGGACCGAACTCGTCCACCCCGATTCCGGCGGCGTCCCGCACCGCGCTGTTGGCACCGTCGCAGGCCACGAGGTATCGGGCGGTGATCGAGTACCGGGTGCCGGTCGCGGAGTCGACCACCTCCGCGCGCACCGCGTCGTCCTCCTGGTGCAAGGACTCGAAGACGTGCCCGGCGCGCAGGTCGACCAGGTCATGCTCGGCGCACCGCTCCCGGCCCAGCTGCTCCAGCGATGAGCCGATGATCCGTTGGTACGGCTCGAGTGGCTGGGTACCGTCGTTGGTCGCGGCCATGGTCGCGCGCGCCTCGGTCACCGACGGGTAGCTCCAGCGGGACACCGGCGGCGCGGTGAAGTCCCGCATCCACATGAAGGTGAACTCGTGATCGGCGGGCACGCCCCGGTCGCGGATCGCGTCGGTCAGCCCGAGCCGGCGCAGCAGCTCCATGCTGCGCGCGTTGAGGAAGTCCATCTTCGGGTGTCGCGACGCATGCCGCGCGCGGTCCACGACGACGCTCGTTATCCCGTGGTGGGCCAACTCCAGTGCCAGCGTCGCGCCGACCGGACCGGCACCGACCACCAGCACCGGTGTGTCCACATCGGTGTGCCCCGAGCGGGCCGTGCGCTGTCCCGGTGTCATGAGTTCGAGGGTGCCCGGCTACCCCGTCGCGGGACATCACGTCATCACGCCATCCGTCCGCGATTCGAGCCCTACGAGGACGTGTCACCGGTCTCGTCGTGGGCGAGAACCTGGCGGGTGAGCTCGACTCGGCTGGTGACGCCGAGTTTGGCGAACGCGTGCCGCAGATGGGTGTCGACGGTGTGCGGGGACAGGAACAGCCGGCTCGCGGTGGCCCGGTTGGTCAGTCCCTGCGCGACCAGTCGTGCCACCTTGAGCTCGGCGTCGGTGAGGCTGTGCCAGCCGACCTTCACGGTGCGGGTGGTGCTGAGCGCGCGGCGACGTATCCCGAGCCCGCGCAGCGCCCGCGACACCCGGGCCTGGTCGCGTCGTGCTCCGCAGCGGGCGTAGATCTCTCCCGCCTCGGTGAACGAGGTGACGGCGCTCGTGGTCCTCGCCGCCGTCGCGTCAGCCCGGGCGAGGTCCTCCAGGGCGGCGGCCAGCGCGAGCAGCCTGGGGCTGTCCCGGTACGCGGCCACGGCCGTGCGCAACGCGTTGATGTCGTTGTCGTACAAGCCATGCGCATGGGCGCAGGCGCCGACCAGCGCGGCCACCCCACGGTTCTTCTCGGCCAACCCGGCCGCCGCCGACACGATCACCGACGCGGCGTCCTTGGCGTCGTTCTCCAGCGCCATCCGGACCAGCTGCGGGCCCGCCCACGGCTGGGTCACCAACAGCAGCAACCGGTCCGGCATCGCGGCATAGGTGTCGGCCAGCAGCTCGAACGCCCCGGCCGGATCGCCGGCCGCCTCCCGCACCAGCGCGGCCACCCAGTCCAGCTCCTCCCGCATGGCGCCGATACCACCGCCGCGCAGCCCACGCGCCCGCTCCAGCAGCGCCGCGGCGTCGGACAGCTCATCGCGGCGCAGGCTCAGCTCGGCCAGCATGCCGAGCAACGGCACGGTCAGCGCCTGCGCGGACAGGCGCTCGGTGACCGCGAGGCCCGCCTCCGCCTCGGCCGCCGCGTCGTCCAGCCGGCCCGCGGCCAGCCTCAGCTCGGCCCGGTAGTAGTGCCACAGCGGCTGTGTCCACGCGGTGCCGGCGCTGTCGGCCTCCCGCTGACCGTTCTCGAACAGCGCGTCCGCCTCGGTGAACCGCTCGGCCGCGACCATGGCGCGTCCCAGCCACAGCACGGGGTGCCGCTGCTTGGCCGCGCCGCCGGCCCGGTCCGCCAGGGCGACCGCGTCGTGCCCGAACTGGACCGCGTCGGCGAGCCGGCCCTGGCACATCGCCGCCATGGTCCGTGCGACGGTGCCGAACACGACCGCGGCGTACTCACCGGCATGCCGCCCCAGCTCGGCCGCCATCGCACCGGCCTGGTCGGCTCCGGCGACGTCGTCGACGTACAGCAACGCGTGCGCGCGGACGGCGAGCAGATCCGCCCTGGCCGACTCCGGCAGCGCGGGACGCTCCATCGCCCGCGTCGTGGTCTGGACCGCGGCCGCGTCCTCGCCGGCGTGCTTGAGCGCCTCGGCCATCCCGACCAGGATCGTCGCCTCGGCGTCCGGCGCCAGACCACGCCGCAGCGCCTGCGCGCCGAGCCGCCGCGCCTGCGAGAGTCGGCCCACCGACGCCAGCAGCCGCACGGCGTCGGCGAGCAGCTGGTCGGTGTCGCCGGCATCATCGCCACCGGATTGGACCGCCTCGTCGTCGCCGAGCAGGTCGAGCGCGCGCAGCAACAGGTCCGCGGCCGTGCCCGGCGCCCGCTCGGCGATCTCCATGGCCGCCTGGCGAAGCACCTCGACCGCGTGCAGGTCGCCCTTGCGCGCACTGCGCACCACGTGTTCGGCCACCTCGGCGACGCCCCGGCCCTCGTGCCGTAGGACGGTCGCGGCCTCGCGATGCAGCGCATAGCGAACCGGTCCCGGCAGCGAGTGATAGACGGCCTCCCGAATGATGTCGTGGCCGAAGCTGAACTGGTCACCGGAGTCGACCAGTAGGCCAAGCCGGACGGCCTCCTCGACCGCGGGCAACAGCTGAACCGCCGGCACACCCGCCAACCCGGCCGCTTCGTGCAAGGTGAACCGCCGCCCGATCACCGAGGCGACGTCCAGCAACCGCCGCACGGTCGGCCCGAGATCGCGCAGCCGGTGCTCGACCACGCCCAGGAAGCTCGCCGGCAACTCGGCGTTGACCACCGACGCGGTGTAGTCGTCGACCCGCAGCTGACCCTCGTCACGCAACGTGCGAAGCAGGTGGTTGAGCAGGAACGGGTTGCCGCCGCTGCCGTGCGCCAGAGCCAGCACCGTGTCATCGGGAACCGCACCGAGCGTGTAGGCACAGAACTTGGCGACCTCGCCAGCCGAAAGCTGGCCCAACGACAACCGGGTCGCGCCCTCGGCGACCAGCCAGGCCACCGCGTCGGTCACCGGCGAGCGCGGCTGCGGAACACGGTGCGCGATCAACCACAACACCGGCGCACTGCCCAACTCGGGCACCAGGGTCCGCAACGCCAGCGCGGTCAGCTCATCCGCCCACTGGACATCGTCGATGGCCACCACCAACGGGGTGTCCATCGCGGCTTCCTCGATCCGCTCGGCAAGCCGGTCCAGCTGCCAGAACCGGTTGACCTCCCGCTCGGCGATGGCATTGAACGTGACGTCGTCCAGCACCGGCCGCGCACCGCCACGCAGCGCCGAGAGCAACACGTGCAGCGGTGCGATCCGGTCGTACTCGGTAGCCCGGGCCGACGCCACCGCGACAGCGTTTTCCCGTGCCTGCGCCAACCCGAACTCGAGCAGCCGGGTCTTGCCGATCCCCGTCGGCCCCTCGATCAACACACAGCCGCCGGTACCCGCGGCCACATCGGCCACTGCCGAACGCACCTGGGCAACCACCCGCTCCCGGCCGACCAGCGGTTCTCCGGTCGACGTCACTTCCCCCTCCTCGCCGGGTCGCCTGCCTCCCCCACTCGTCCACGATGCGCGGACCGGATCGACTGCAGGCTACGCGCCGTGAGTAACGGCTGCGCGTGGTTCCGGCACAATTCCCGCCGGCCGACCGCGCGGCAGTCGGTTCAGCGCCAAGCCCCGACCACGGCGAGAGCCTGTTGTGGGTTGAGTCGTGGATCGCACAACGTGGTGTAGCGGGCGGAAGCGAGCTCCTCGAGCTGGCCTTCGTCGCGCACGCATTCGGTCACGTCGGTCGGCGTGGTCTCCAGGTGCAGTCCACCTGGCACGCCGCGCGCAGCCCGCACCGCGGTGAGGAAGGCCGAGACCTCGGCCAGCACGGTGTCCACCTTCCGAGTCTTCCGGCTACCCGGGCCGACGATCGTGTTGGCGTGCATGGGATCGCACAGCCAGCTCACCGGATGCCCCGCCGCGCGGACGGTGGCCACCAGCGTCGGCAGCCGGCTGGCGGTCGCCGCGGGCCCCATCCTGGAGATCAGGGTGAGTCGCCCCGCCTCGCGCTGGGGATCGAGGCGAGCGCACAGCGCCAGCAGTTCCTCGGGCGTGGTCGTCGGCCCCACCTTGCACGCGACCGGGTTGACGACCGAGGCGAGCAGCGCGACATGTGCCCCGTCGGGATCGCGGGTGCGTTCGCCGATCCACGGCCAGTGCGTGGAGGCGAGCACCCGTTGTCCCGAGGACACGCGCCGCACCAAGGGAAGCTCGTAGTCGAGCACCAGCGCCTCATGGCTGGTCCACACCTCGGATGACTGCGGCAGACGGGGGTCCATCCGCTGCTCGCGCAGGAAGTCCTGCGCCGCGTGGGAGGCGTGGTAGGCGGCCAGCATGCGCAGGGGATCGGGACGGCGGCTGGCCGGATCCGGTGCCGGATCGTTGACCAGCGGGCCACGGTAGGCGGGCAGCTCGAGCTCGCCGTGCCGCTCCGTCGGCTTGGACCTCGGCTTGGCGAACTGCCCGGCGATCCGGCCAACCCGGACCACCGGCTTGCCCGAGCACACGCGCAGCAACCCGGCCAATGCCTCGAGCAACCCGAGCTTGGCGCTCAGCGCGCCGGGCTCGCATTCCTCCGGATCCTCCGCGCAGTCTCCCGCCTGGATCACCACCAGCTCGCCGGCCGCCACCCGAGCCGTGCGGCGTCGCACGGTGTCCACCTCGGACTCGGTGGTCAGAGCGGGTAATTCGCTGAGGTCGGTGCGGATCTTGTCCACTAACCAGTCGTCGCCCCATTCCGGCTGTTGACTGGCCGGTCGGGTCTTCCAGTCCAGAATCTCCGCTTGCGACAGGCTCGTTCGGTATCCGGGAACCGACTCCTGGACCGATTCTGTTGCCACGAGAAACCCTTCGATCGAACCGAGAACTCGGTATTGCCAGAACTTTGGACGGATTTATTCGGGTACCCTCAGCGCTCATTCGGCGCGCGCGAATCCGCGACGACACGATTACGGCGGCTGAGGTCCAGCCCAAATGATTCCTTCCCCTCGCCACAAAGCTAGCAACGTCCGGTCAGATCAAGGAGCGCACGCGCCGGGTACTACTCATTGAGGTAGCTACTACTCATCGAGGTAGCCGGTACCGGCAATACACGCGGAAGAGCGAGGCCGGAACCGGCCTCGCT
>NZ_JBOHGB010000125.1:0-21813 GCF_050699935.1 Actinophytocola sp. | reverse complement strand
GTCGCGAGCTCGCGCGCGGTGCCCGGCCGGCACTGGGCGCTCGCGCTCGGCGCCGCGGTCGCGAGTTGGCTCGCCGACCTGATCTGCCTCTACGCCGCCACCCGCGCGTTCGGACTGCCGCTTGACGTGGTGGCGCTCGGCGCGATCTACCTGACCGTGCAGATCGTCCGGCAGGTCCCGCTGACGCCCGGCGGGATCGGCATGATCGAGATCAGCCTCCTCGCCGGGCTCCTCTCGGCCGGCGCCGGCGAGGCCACCGCGGCGGCCACCGTGCTGGTCTACCGACTGCTGTCGTGCTGGCTGATCATCCCGGCCGGACTGCTCGGCTGGCTGGTGCTGCGCCACCCGCCCGTGCACACCGCGCCGTCAGGTGGCGGCATGGTGGACGACCCGGTCGAGCACGTGCCCGACGCGGTCCCCCAACTCGCCCGTGGCGGCCTCGACGCCGGCCAGGTGCCCGAACAGCGCATGCTGGAACATACCGTCGAACAGCGCGTAGGCCAGGCGGGCCGACACCGCGGGCGCTGAGCCGGTCAGCTCCGCGTACCGGGTGACGATCCGCCAGATCATCCGCTCGAGGCTCTCGTCGATCTCGCGCACGTCGGACCGGAACGAGTCCTCGAACATGCTCTGGTTGCGCAGGTCGTACCAGAGCCGGTGCATCGCGGCGTCCTCGCGCAGGGTCACGGTCATCGCCTCGGCGAAGCCGGCGCGCAGCTCCGGTCCGGTGAGCGCGGTGGTCACGATCTGGTCGTAGCGCTTCACGCACTCGGCCTTGTACTGCGCCACGCAGAAGGTGATCAGGTCGACCTTGTCACGGAAGTAGTAGTGCAGAACACCGTGGGAGAACTCGGAGTTCTGCGCGATCTCCCGCAGGCTCGTCCGCGCGTAGCCGAGCTGGGACAGGGTCCGGAGCGCGGACGCCGCGAGCTGCGCGCGTCGCTCGGCGAACTTGTCGACCTGCCGACGGGAGATTCGGTCCTGCTTCGGGTCGACGGCGTCGGACACGGTCGCAGTGTAGACCCAGATGACCATCCTCTTGACACTTGTCAAGCTAAGTCTTGACGACTGTCAAGGGCGTCAGCGATGCTCGATGGTCGGGCTCCCGGCCCGGACCTCGCCGGGAGCCCGCCAATCGCTCGGGCACACCTCAGATCTCGAAGGACTCGCCCTGCCCGACCAGGTGTGCCGTGCCGGAGAACTCGGTTCTCGCCTCGGCCAGGACGGCGGTCCGGTCCGTCCACGGTGGCACGTGGGTGACCAGCAGGCGGCCGGCGCCCGCGGCATGCGCGAGCCGGCCGGCCTCGACGCCGGACAGGTGCAGGTCGGGCGGTCGATCCTCCGCATGCGTCCAGGACGCCTCGGCGAGCACCACGTCGACTCCCTTGGCCAGCTTGGTGATCGCGGGCGACGGGCCGGTGTCTCCCGTGTAGACGATCGAGTGTCCGTTGTAGACTATCCGGAAGCTGTAGGACTCGCACGGGTGTGCCGCGGCGGCCGCCGTGACCTCGAATGGTCCGATGTGGACAATGCCGTCGGCGAGCCGGTGGAACTCGAAGACGTCACCGAGATCCTCTCTCGCGCGGTCGGTGGCGGCGGGGCAGTAGGCGGCGACGAGCCGTTCCGGCGCCTCGCGTGAGGCGTACACGGGCAGCCGGTGCGTGCGGGGGTCGCGCGAAGGTGCGGGGTGGTAGCGGCGTAGGACCGTGAGCGCGGAGAAGTCCGCGCAGTGATCAGGATGCAGGTGGGACAACAGAAGCGCGTCGAGCGCGAACGGGTCACGTACCGCCTGCAGTTCGGCGAGCGTGCCGTTGCCCAGCTCGATGCCGAGCAGGAAGCCGTCCGCCTCGAGGAGGTAGCCGGAGGACGCGGCTCGCGGACCCGGGGCGCTGCCGGAACAGCCGAGCACGGTCAACAACACAGGGACAGCCTAGTGTTCCGCTAGGGTGTCGCCGCCGCGACGGCCCCGAGCTCCGGGCCGAGGAAGCGCCTGGCCAGCCGGGCGAAGGGCGCCGCCGGTCCGGTGGCGACGAACTCGTGGCGGACCTCGCCGTCCGGTTCGGTCAGCAGGTCCTCCTCGGTGAGGACGCGGACGACGTCCTTCGCGGTCTCCTCGGCGCTCGACACGAGCGTCACGTCGTTGCCCATGACGATCTGCAGCACGCCGGTGAGCAGCGGGTAGTGCGTGCAGCCGAGGACGACCGTGTCCACGCCGGCCCGCTGCAGCGGCTCGAGGTAGCCCTGTGCGAGGCCGAGGACCTGCCGGCCGGACGTGACGCCGCGCTCGACGAAGTCGACGAACCGCGGGCAGGCGGCGGAGGACAGCTCGATGTGCGGCGCGGCGGCGAACGCGTCGTCGTACGCGCGCGAGCGGACCGTGCCCGCGGTGCCGATCACGCCGACCCGGCCGTTGCGGGTGCTCGCGACCGCCCGGCGCACGGCCGGCACGACCACCTCGACGACCGGGATGTCGTAGCGCTCGCGGGCGTCGCGCAGGCACGCGGCCGACGCGGTGTTGCAGGCCATGACCAGGAGCTTGACGCCGCCCTTGGCGAGGTCGTCGGCGATGGCGAGCGCGTGCCGGCGCACCTGCGCGATCGGCAGCGAACCGTACGGGCCGTTGGCGGTGTCGCCGACGTAGCGCAGCCGTTCGCCCGGCAGCTGGTCGGCGATCGCACGGGCGACCGTCAGCCCGCCCACCCCCGAGTCGAAGATCCCGATGGATCCCTTCACGGTGCTGGCGATGCCGCCGGTGCTGCCGGCGTGGCCGGCTGCCGGCTCCGGCGGTTGGCCAGCGTGACGAGCCAGGCGGCGAGGATGCCGCCGAGCGCGCCGAAGAGGTGGCCCTGCCAGGAGATGCCCGGCTCGCCCGGCAGGACGCCGAACAGCATGCTCCCCCAGTACACGAACAGCACTGCCGCGACCGCGAGCTGGCCGAAGCTGCGGTTGAACACGCCTCGGACGAGGAGGAAGGCGAGCCACCCGAACGCGATGCCGGACGCGCCCACGGTGACGCCGTCCGCGCCGGTGAGCCAGACGCCGATGCCGCTGGTGAGCCAGACCGTGGCCGTGACCGCGACCCACGGCCCGATGCCGCCCGACATGGCGAGGAAGCCGAACACGAGGATCGCCAGGGCGTTGGCGAACAGGTGCGACCAGCCGGCGTGCAGCAGCGGGGCCAGGAGGATCCCGTCGAGCCCGCCGAGCGTGCGCGGCTGGATGCCGAGGTTGTCGAGGTTCGCGGGCAGGATCGCGTCGATTGCCTCGATCAGGAACAGCAGGGCGGTGAACGACGCGATCACGATCGCCGCCGCCACCGGGTTCGGCGGCAGGATCCGGTTCGCGGGGTTGCGGGGCTTCTCGATGGGCTTGGCCGGCAGAGTGCTCACGTACCCGAGATTACGTGCCCAACCGGCCGCCCGGCTCCGGACGAACCCTGAAGTTCCCCGGATCCCCCGGATCCCCCGGATCCCCGGGCCTGGAAGGACGCCTTCCGGACGTTGGGCGCCAGGAAGGCGTCCTTCCAGGCGTCAGGCCGTCAGGCCCAGAGGTGGCCGTCCAGGCGCTCGGCGGCCTCGTCCAGCGAGCCCGCATAGGCCCCTGTGGACAGGTACTTCCAGCCCGCGTCCGCGACGATGAACACGACGTCCGCGCGGGTGCCGGCCGCCGCGGCCTTCTCCGCCACCGCCAGCGCGGCGTGCAGGATCGCGCCCGTCGAGATGCCGGCGAAGATGCCCTCGGTCTCCAGCAGCTGCCGGGTCCGGCGCAGCGCGTCGTAGGAGCCGACCGAGTAGCGCCCGGTCAGCACGTCCGGGTCGTACAGCTCCGGGACGAAGCCCTCGTCGAGGTTGCGCAGCCCGTACACGAGCTCGCCGTACCGCGGCTCCGCGGCGATGATGTGCACGTCCGGCTTGTGCTCCCGCAGGTAGCGCCCGGCGCCGACCAGCGTGCCGGTCGTGCCGAGGCCCGCGACGAAGTGCGTCACGGTCGGCAGGTCACGAAGGACCTCCGGGCCCGTGCCGTCGTAGTGCGCGGCCGCGTTGTTCGGGTTGCCGTACTGGTAGAGCAGCACCCAGTCCGGGTTCTTCTTCGCCAGCTCCTTGGCGCGCCGCACGGCCTCGTTGGACCCGCCCGCGGCCGGGGAGCTGACGATCCGCGCGCCGTAGGCCTGCAGGAGCTGGCGGCGCTCCTCGGAGGTGTTCTCCGGCATCACGCAGACGAGGCCGTAGCCCTTGAGCTTGGCGGCCATGGCGAGCGAGATGCCGGTGTTGCCCGAGGTCGGCTCCAGGATCGTGCACCCGGGTCGCAGCAGGCCGTCCTGCTCGGCGGCCTCGATCATCCGCAGCGCGACGCGGTCCTTGACCGAGCCGGTGGGGTTGCGGTCCTCGAGCTTGGCCCACAGCCGCACGTCCTCGGACGGCGACAGCCGGGGCAGGCCGACCAGCGGGGTGTCGCCGAGCGCCTCAAGCAGCGAGCCGAACCGCGCCATGGGCTCAGCCGCCCGCCACGGCGGGCAGGATCGTGACGTTGTCGCCGTCGGAGACGGGTGCGTCCAGGCCGCCGGAGAACCGCACGTCCTCGTCGTTGACGTACACGTTCACGAACCGGTGCAGTGACCCCTCCTTGACCAGGCGCGCCTTGAGTCCGCCGTGGCTGGCCTCGAGGTTGTCGATGAGCTCGGCCACGGTGCTACCGCTCGCCTCGACCGACTTCTGCCCGCCGGTGTGGGTACGCAGGATGGTCGGGATGGAGACGGTGACGGCCATGTGCTACCTCCGCTTGAGTGACTGTGCTACCTGGGAAAGACCTAAGGGGCGGCCGGATATTCCGCCTCGACGACCTCGACGGGCTCCTCGGTGACCTCGCCGTCGGAGACGCAATAGGAGCGCAGCTCGTGGACGTCCGGGTCGCGGGTGCCGATGAGCACGTAGTGCGGCGGGGGCAGCAGCATGGCGTACTCGCCGGCCCGCGCGATGTCGGTGCGCGACGGGTACGGCTCGGTGGCCGTGTGTGAGTGGTAGATGACGACCGGTTCCTCGTCCTTGCGGGTCATCTCGGTGTAGACCGCGTTCCACTCGGTGCTGTCGAACTCGTAGTACGTGGGCGACCGGGCGGCGTTGAGCATGGGGATGATCCGCTCGGGCCGGTCGGACCCCTCCGCGCCGGCGAGGATGCCGCACGCCTCGTCCGGGTGATCCCTGCGGGCATGCTCGACCATCGCGTCGACCAGGTCACGGCGTATCCGAAGCACACCGCGATCTTACGTCGTGGGCGGCGGTTTCCCACTTACTGAGAGCATCGGCACCCGGCGCGCGGGCACGTACCGGTGAGCCAACGGGATGCGGGCAACAGGCTGGGCGTGATCACGAACGGAGGGGCTCGCGCCATGCACTGGTGGCAGTTCGCATTGCTCGGTGCTGGCGGTGGAGCGCTCGTCGAGATCCTCGCGGTCTTCAATTGTTTCGCCGCCTGGCAGTCCGCTCGGCGGACGGCGACCGGGCGAGTGAAGGACCGTCCCCCGATGTTGCGGTCCTACCTGGACGTGCCCGTGCACGCGTGTCTGGTCGTGGTCCGGATGACGCTCGGCGCGGGATGTGCGACCCTGTTCGGCGCGAGCGGTGAGATCAGCGGCGCATACGTGGCGGTGGCGCTCGGCTTCGCGGCTCCCTCGATGTTGGCACAACTCGGGAGCATTCCGCAGCTCGCCGACGCGATCGCGGGCACGCCGCGGGGCGAAGCGCGCGGGGTGGCCGGTGAACGCTGACTCCTTGCCCCGCCGGGTGTTCGCGAGATTCCTCGGTGTCGGTCCTCGGCCCGTGCCCCGGCCCCCGGCCATCGCCGGTTATCCGGTGACCCGCCGGGTCTTCGCCGGACTCCTCGGTGTGCGGCTGCCGGAACGCGATCCTGGGACAACCCGCGTTGACACCGGCGCCGAGCACGCGGGCGATCACCTACGGGAAGTCCACCTCGTGCGACGCCTGATGGAGCGCGAACCGCATCGCGGCGGGACACGGAGCCTGCGCCATCCGGTGCTGGTGTTCGAAGGTGGTCGTGGCTATGGGAAGACGGCATTGCTCGACACGCTCGCGCGCCGACTCGATCAGCGTGTTTCCTACGCCCGGATCAGTTTCGAAAAAAGCAGCGCGGCCACGGTTCCCGACGTGCTGTCCGCGATCGCGTTTGAGCTGAGCAGACCCGCCAAACGGTATGGCCCACTGCGGTTCCCACGCCTGGCGGCCGGCAGGTTGACCATGCGAACCAACCTGTCGGACAGCCGCCAGCAGGCGCGCGCGGAGGTTCAGCGGCTGCTCTCCGCGCACCTCGACCCCGACGCCATACGGCGGATTCTCCTCGACACGGCGGGTCCGACCACCCCACTGCCCACGCCGGGCCAGCCCACATTGTCTCCCGACTGGTACGGCCATCAGGACCGTGGCTTGCGGAAGAATCCACTCGACGCCCTCGTGGAGCTCGACAGCTGGACGAAAGAGGAGCACACCGAGCAGGTCGACGCGCTGCTCTGGGATGCCTTTCTCGCCGATCTGCGGGACGGTTTCCGGAACTCGAGGCATGCGGCGGAGATGACGCTCAACTGCCTCATGCTGCTCGACGACGTCGACACTCCGCTCGGGCAGCGGTTCGTGAACGGCTTGGTGCACGCCCGCATGCGCCGGCTGGACCGCGACGAGGATCCGGCCGATCCGCTGACCGCCGTGGCGACCAGCCGGGGTGAGCTGCTCGCGAGCGTGCCCCGGCAGGAGCTGGTCGAGTACACCGGTCCGGACAGTGAGCTGGACCCGCCCACCTGGTGGTGCCGGTACGTGCTGGGCGACCTGAGCGAACACGAGACCGCCCGGCTGGTGGCCATGCTTCCGCCGATCCGCGCCGGCGACCGCGCGCTGATCGGCCACAACCAGCTGACGGCCATGGTGTACGGCCTCACCGGGGGGCATCCGGCCTCGACCGCGCTCCTGGTGGACGCGATGCGCGAGCACCCACTGGAGCACGGTGACACCCTGACCCGGCTGCTCGACCTCCCCGAACCCCGCCGCGAACCCGACCGCCCGCCGCTGGGCGAGGCGCTGCGGCAACGGCTGCTCGGCGAGTTCACCGGGCACACCCAGGACCTGGTCACCTTCGCGGCCGCCCACACCGAACACCACACCGGCCTGCTCGCCCGCGGCGACCTGCTCACCGGCGGCGTCGACAGCTACCGCGAGATCGCCCCCGTCCTCTGGCCCGCGACCGGCGGGGCCGGCGCCACCGTCCTGCGCCGCCTGCTGCTACGCGAACTCGACGCGCGAGCCGACGACGAACCGGCGAGCTGGACCAAGGTCAACGACTGGCTCCGCACCCGCTGCGCGGAAGAAGGCGACGCGGAAGGCGTCCTGCACTACGCCATGGCGGGCGGCGACATCGCCACCGTCGGCGAGGCCCTGCGCCGGCGACTGGCCGACGACCCCGCCGGCTGGGTCCGGCTCCTGCGCTCGGTGACCTCCATGCCGCGCCGGCCCGCCGACCCCCGTCTGTCGCCCATGGACCAGCTGCTCGCCACGCTCGACGAGCGCTCCTCGCCGCTGACCCGCCTGGTCGCCGGCCTGTGGATCGCCTCGGACCCGTTCATCTCCAACCAGCGAATGCCCCTGTACCGCCAGATCGCCGCCGACTACGACCTCGTCGCCAGGCTCGCAGAGGTCAACCCCGAACCGCTGCTCGAGGCAGCCGACCACGAACGCCGGCTAGCGGACCTGTGGAGCTGAGCGGGTCTCAGCAACAGGACCCGGACGTCGCCTCGGCGACCGGAACGGGGATCTGGCGGGCCGAGGTCGGCTTGGCGGCTCGCACGATCGCGGAGTGCATCCCGTCCGCCACCTGGTGGGTCGGGGTGATCTCGATGTCGGTGAAGCCGGCAGCCGCCAGGTCCCGCCGGTACTCGGCGAAGCTCAGCGCGCCCGCGATGCAGCCGACGTAGGATCCGCGCTCGGCACGCCGCTCCGCCGTGAGGTCGTCGTTCGCCACGACGTCGGAGACGCCGATCCGGCCGCCGGGGGCCAGGACGCGGAAGGTCTCGGCGAACACGGCCGGCTTGTCGGTGGACAGGTTGATCACGCAGTTGGAGATCACCACGTCGATGGTGTCGGCGGGCAAGGGAACCGCCTCGATGGTGCCCTTGAGGAACTCGACGTTGGTCGCGCCGGCCTTGGCGGCGTTGGCCAGCGCGAGGGCGAGCATCTCGTCGGTCATGTCGAGCCCGTAGGCCTTGCCGGTCGGGCCGACGCGGCGCGCGGACAGCAGGACGTCGATGCCGCCGCCGGACCCGAGGTCCAGGACCCGCTCCCCCTCGCGCAGCTCGGCGACCGCGGTCGGGTTGCCGCAGCCGAGCGACGCGGCCACCGCCTCGGCGGGCAGGGTGGCGCGGTCGTCGGCGGCGTAGAGCGTGGACCCGAAGTTCTCGTCGACCTCGACCGCCTGCGGCCCGCAGCAGTCGTCCGCCACGGCGCCCTCGCTCACCGCGACCGCCGCCGCGGCGTAGCGCGCGCGGACCTCCTCGCGCAACTCACTCATGTCTTCGTCCTTCCGAGTTGATTAGATGTTCGTCTATGCCATGTTGCGCCTCGTATCGAAAAACGTCAATATAGAAGTATGCCGAAACAGAACGCCACGCCGTGCTGTGCGGATCTGACCTCCGCGCCGCTGGCCGAGGAGCAGGCGACCGAGCTGGCCGCCCTGTTCAAGGCCCTCGGAGACCCGGCACGGCTGCGGCTGCTGTCGATGATCGCGTCACGCGCCGGCGGCGAGGTGTGCGTGTGCGAGCTGACCCCGGCGTTCGAGCTGTCCCAGCCGACGATCTCGCACCACCTCAAGCTGTTGCGGCAGGCCGGCCTGATCGACTGCGAGCGCCGCGGAACCTGGGTGTACTACTGGCTGCTGCCGGACACGATGGACCGGTTGGCCGGCCTGCTCACCCGCCCCGCCGGCGACCGGCTGCCCGAGCCCGCCGGCGCGTAACGCGGGCCGTGCCTGGAAGGACGCCTTGCTGACGTTGAACGTCTGGAAGGCGTCCTTCCAGGCTGTACGTGGCAGGTCAGCAGCGGGCGTCGGCGGGCCAGATGTCGCGGTAGGCCGGCAGGCCCGCCAACGGCGTCGCCGACAGCACGCCGTGCACCACGGCCCGGGCGAAGACCTCGGCGGCCGCCGCGCACAGCCGGTCCAGTGCCGCGGCCCGGGCCGCCGGACCGAACGGGGCGTCCGTGGGCGTGAGCGGGCGGGCCCGGGTGGCCACGGCGAACACCGTGTCACCGTCGAACATCGAGTGGGCCGGGCGGATCGCGCGTGCCAGGCCGTCCTGCGCGGCGACCGCGAGCCGGCGGCACTCGGCCTTCGACAGGTCGGCGTCCACGGCGAGCACCCCGATCGTCGTGTTGAGGTCGGTGGGCGGCACGGCCGGCAGCACCGCGGGCCGGTCCGGCCACGAGCCGCCGAACTCGCGGTCCACCTCGTGATCGAACGCCCACGGACGACCCGACGCCGCGTCGACCGCCTCGCCGGCCGCGTTCACCGCCGCCAGCGCGCCGACCGTGAAGCCGTCCACCACGACGCTCGCCGTGCCGATGCCGCCCTTCAGCGAGCCGACCTTCGCCCCCGTGCCGGCCCCGACACAGCCCTGCGCGACCGGCCCGTCGGCCGCCACCTCGCACGCCGCCGAGCCGAACGACGACGACGGCCGGTTGCCCCACTCGCCGCGCGGCAGGTCGAACAGCACCGCCGCCGGCACGATCGGCACCACCTCGTGCGGCTCGGTACCCACCGGGAAGCCCCGCGAGCGCGACGCGAGCCACTGCATCACACCGTCGGCCGCCGCCAGACCGTACGCGCTGCCACCGGACAGGCACACCGCGTCGACTTGCTGGACCAGGTTCTCCGGCGCCAGGAGGTCGGTCTCGCGCGTGCCCGGCGCGCCACCACGCCCGTCGACCGCGCCGGTGGACCCGGGCGGCAGCAGCACGACCGTCGTGCCCGTGGCCCAGCCGTCGCCGATCCGCTGGTGGTGACCCACCAGCACGCCGTCCACGTCCGTGATCGCGTTAAAGGTCGTCATCGGGCGACAGCGCCAGGACCAGGTGCTCCTGCATCCACGTCAGCCACTGGTAGACGCCCAGATGCGGGCTGCGCGGGTCGTCGTCGGGCAGCTCGTCGGGCATTTCCTCGCTGACGTTCAGCGTGGTGCCCAGTGCCAGCCGCACGTCGTTCACCGCGGACAGCCACGCGTCGGCCTGCTCCAGCGACAGCTTGACCGTGCCGCCGTTGGGTGGGCACGTGTCCAGCACGACACCGGCCACGCCAGTCTTGAGGTCGAGCAGCTCCGGCTCGTGCAGCGAGCGCAGGGCCGCGGCGGAGTCCCGCTCGGCCTTGCCGGGCTCGGCGGACTCGTCCGAATCGAGGCGGTGGAAGTCCGGCAGCAGGCGCGCGAGGATCGGGTCCTCGGGCGCGGTCGTGGCGCCGGTGCGGATGCCGGTGAGCTCCGCCAGCTCGTCCCGCGGCGCCTCGTCCTGCCGCTGGCGCAGCATGCCGTCGATCTGGGTGATCAGACCGCGCAGCACGGTCGCCTCCCGGCGGTCGAGCTTCGTCATCACCGTGTCGCCGGCGCGCTCCCAGGGGATCACGACTGGTGCTGCATGGTCGCCCAGAGGCCGGCCGCGTGCAGCTTCGCGACGTCGCCCTCAACCTTGTCCTTGGAGCCGGACGAGACGAGGGCCCGGCCCTTGTGGTGTACGTCGAGCATCAGCTTGGTGGCATGCTCGCGGGAGTAGCCGAAGAGCTTCTGGAAGACGTAGGTCACATAGGACATGAGATTGACCGGGTCGTTCCACACGATGGTCTGCCACGGCTTGTCCTCGGCCGTGAACTCCGAGCCGATCGGCTCCGCCTGTGTCTGATCCTGTTCGACAGGCATGGACATATGGGCCGACATGGCGGCTGACATATGGACCGACATGACGTCAATGGTGGCATGTCTAGGCTCACGGTTCATGACCGGCACCAGCACCGCGCTGCTCACCGACCACTACGAGCTGACCATGGTCGCCGCCGCGCTGGCCGACGGGGCCGCCGACCGCCGGTGTGTGTTCGAGACCTTCGCCCGCCGGCTGCCCGACGGACGCCGCTACGGCATCGTCGGCGGCACGGCACGAGCCATCGAGGCCATCAGTCGCTTCACCTTCGGCGACGAGGAGCTGGCGGAACTGGCGTCGCGCGACGTGGTCGACCGGCGAACGCTGGACTGGCTGGCGAACTACCGCTTCACCGGTGACGTGGACGGGTACGCGGAGGGCGAGCTGTACTTCCCCGGCTCGCCGCTGTTCACGGTGCGCGGGACGTTCGCCGAGACGGTGGTGCTGGAGACGCTCGTGCTCTCGATCCTCAACCACGACAGCGCGATCATGTCCGCCGCCGCGCGGATGGTCAGCGCCGCCAACGGCCGGCCGATCATCGAGATGGGCGGCCGGCGCACGCACGAGGCGGCCGCGGTCAGCTCGGCGCGCGCCGCGTACCTGGCGGGCTTCGCGACGACATCGAACCTCGAGGCCGGCCGCACCTACGGCATCCCGACCGCGGGCACGTGCGCGCACGCGTTCACGTTGCTGCACGACAGCGAGCACGCGGCGTTCACCGCGCAGGTCTCCGCTCTCGGCGTGGACACGACGCTGCTCGTCGACACCTACGACATCACCCCCGGCATCCGGACGGCCATCGAGGTCGCCGGCCCCGAGCTGGGCGCCATCCGGATCGACTCCGGCGACGTCGGCGTCCTGGCGCGGCAGGCCCGCGTGCAGCTCGACGAGTTGGGCGCCCGCAACACCCAGATCGTGGTGTCCGGCGACCTCGACGAGTACGCGATCGCCGCGCTGCGCGCCGAGCCCGTGGACGCCTACGGGGTCGGCACGTCGCTGGTCACCGGGTCCGGCTCGCCGACCGCCGGGATGGTGTACAAGCTGGTCGAGGTGGACGGCCGGCCGGTGGCGAAACGCAGCTCGCACAAGGAGTCCCGGGCCGGGCACAAGGCGGCGCTGCGCCGGCACAAGCCGACCGGCACGGCGCTGGAGGAGGTCGTCCACGTCGTCGCATCCGGCGAGCCGGACGTGGGTCCGCATGATCGGCGGTTGGTGGTGCCGCTGATGCGTGGTGGACAACCGGCCGCCGGCGCGGCGACCCTGGAGGAGAGCCGGCAACGGGTGCGGGAGGGGCTGGTGAGCCTGCCGTGGGAGGGGCTCAAGCTCTCCCACGGCGAGCCCGCCATCCCTACCGTGTACGCCTGACCCTGTTTTGAAGGAGCCAGACGGTTCCTGATACCACTGGTCGAGCTTCAAAACAGGGTCAGCTTAAAGGAGTCTGATCATGGCCAATGCGCTGATCGTCGTCGACGTGCAGAACGACTTCTGCGAAGGGGGATCGCTAGCGGTGACGGGCGGGGCCTCCGTGGCAGCCGCCATCTCGTCGCTGGTCCGGGCCGGTGGGTACGACCACGTGGTCGCCACGCGCGACTACCACGTGGATCCTGGTGAGCACTTCAGCTCGTCGCCGAACTTCGTGGACACGTGGCCGCCGCACTGCCGGGCCGGCACGCCGGGCGCGTCGTTCCACCCGGCGCTGGACGTCGGTGGGATCGAGGTGGTGTTCTCGAAGGGCGAGCACGCGGCGGCGTACTCGGGTTTCGAGGGCGCCGACCCGTCCGGCACCCAGCTGGCCGACTGGCTGCGTGCCCACGACGTGTCCACTGTGGACGTCGTGGGCATCGCGACGGACCACTGCGTACGGGCCACGGCCCTGGACGCGGTCCGCGCCGGCTTCGCGACGACCGTGCTGCTGGACCGCACGGCCGGCGTAGCCAAGGCGACGGTCGACACCGCCCTGCGCGAGCTGACCGCCAACGCCGTCCAACTGACCGGCACCCCGCACGTGGAGTCCTGATGACCGCCGTCAGAAGGGCCCACGTGGGGCTATGACGCGGCGATGGCCCAGATGAAGCAGATCACGAGGCCGATGATCGAGCACGTGAGTCCCGCGATCGCCATGCCGGTGGGCGAGCCGGGAACCCGGTTCGCCTGGTTGAGGGCGATACCGCCGAAGACGACCCCCAGGATGACCAGCGGCCACGCGATCACCCCGATGATCGGGACGAACGAGAAGACGAGCCCGACGATGCCCAGCACCATCGAGGCGATGGCCATCCCGTTGGCCGGCTGCGCCGGCTGGGCCTGCTGCGGTTGCGGCTGGTAGCTCATCTTCACTCCCCAGTTCTCCCGCACGCCCACTATGGACACACGGTGTCGGCACGGCGCTGGGCCGCAGCGCATGACAATAGAGCATTCGGCCCGCGCGCCACACCACTCCCCGACCCGCGCGTCCTCTGTTCAGGTTGGACACGCCGTGGTCGCACAGTCAGACGGCCATTCCCAGCCACCGGCCCGTCCTCGCCGACGATCCCCGGCTGCCGTGCGCCCACGGGAACGTCGAGGTCCAGCTGGAACGCGGACTTCTGGTTGGGTCGTAGGTGAACCAGATCACGCGGCCAGCACTCCGGGTTACCGGATGACAGGCGGGGGAGAATTCGGGGCGTGAGTAGCAGCCGTGGCGAGCAGCCCTCGACAGTGTCCGTCGGATGGGCCGTGGCCGTGGTCCTGGTGTTGTGGTGGCCGCTCACCTTCGTGGCGGTGGAGGTTCAGCGGCCGCGGCCCGGTGAGCCCGGCGTGGACATGACCCCGCTGCTCTACGTGCCCGCGGCCATCGCCTGGATTCCGATGGTCGCGATCACGGCGCTCGTCGCCTTCGTGGCCGGGCAGCGCCTCGGGGCCGCCGACAAGGACAAGCGCCGCGACCGCGGCCTCGTGTGCGGGGGCCTGATGACGATCATCGGACCCGTCGTGCTGCTGTTCCTGGGTTAGAACGGCGCGCAGCTCACCGAGCCGACGACGATCTCACCGCCGACCTCGTCGTTGCCGCCCTCAGGGAACAGGTGGATGCGCATCATGTTCACCGTCATGCTGCCGTCCGGCGGCTCGGGCACGATTGTCTCGTTCAGCGTCACCTCCGCGAGCGGCGGCGCGCCCGGGCCGGAGCCGGGAATCGTCACCACGTGGTTCGACGGCAGCTCGGGCGGCACGCGGATCCCGGACAGGCCGCCGATGTACCAGCTCGCGCTGCTGCCGGTCTCCGTGGTACCGCACTCCACGCTGTAGTCGGTCACCCGGATCCGCGGCCCGCCGAACGCCCGCAGCACGTCGAGCCGGAACAGCTCGCCGCTCACGTCCGCGCTCGCCACCCCGGACGCGTCGAGCGTGCAGGTCGACGAACCGGGGCCGAACTCGTAGAAGCCCGCCACCTCGTCGCCGGAGGTCACGGCCGAGCCCGAACCGGCGGTGTCGCACGCGGCCAGCGGGTCGACCTGGAGCGGCGCCCCGTCGAACGTGGCGTCGACCGAACCGACCGACCCGGACGCGACCGCCGACTCCGCGAGCGCCTGCGCCGGGCTCGCACCGGCCAGCACGAGACCGGCCACGGCCAGCCCCACTACGGCTTTTCTCATGGTCATGTCCCGAGCACACCCAACCCCGCCGCCACCGCGCCAGCGCAGCCACCCGGTCGTGCGGCCGGACAACCCATCCGGGTGCGTGCGCAGGATTGTCGGGCGGCAGAGGTACCGTTCGGCTGTGCCGCGATCCTCCACCCGACTCCCAGGCGTGTCCGAGCTACTGGCGACGGCGGTGGCCGCGGTGGGCGGCACGGAACGCCCCGGCCAGGTGGCGATGGCGGAGGCGGTGGCGACGGCCATCCGCACCGGCGACCACCTCGCGGTCCAGGCCGGCACGGGCACCGGCAAGTCGCTGGCCTACCTGGTCCCGGCGCTGCGGCACGCGGTCGAGCGGGAGGCCACGGTCGTCGTCTCCACCGCGACGATCGCCCTGCAGCGCCAGCTCATCGACCGCGACCTGCCCCGCCTGGAGAAGGCACTGGAGAAGCCCCTCGGCCGCAAGCCGACCTTCGCCATCCTCAAGGGCCGGCGTAACTACCTGTGCCTCAACAAGCTCGACTCCGGCATGCAGGACGAGCCGGACGACGCCGCCCTGTTCGACCCGTTCGCCGTCTCCGCGCTGGGCCGCGAGGTCACCCGGCTCCGGGAATGGGTCTCCGACACCGAGACCGGCGACCGCGACGAGCTCAACCCGGGCGTCTCCGAGCAGGCCTGGCGGCAGGTGTCGGTGTCCGCGCGCGAGTGCCTCGGCGCGTCCCGCTGCCCGGTCGGCACGGACTGCTTCGCCGAGAAGGGCCGGGCCGAGGCGGGCCGGGCCGACCTGATCGTCACCAACCACGCCCTGCTCGCCATCGACGCGTTGCAGGGCTTCCAGGTCCTCCCCGAGCACGACCTCGTGATCGTCGACGAGGCGCACGACCTGGTCGACCGGGTCACCTCGGCGGCCACCGCGGAGCTGACCGCCGCCTCGGTGGCCGCCGCCGCGCGCCGGGCCGGCCGGGTCTGCGACCAGGAGCTGGCCGACCGGCTGCTGGAGGCGGGCGACGGGTTCGCGCTGCTCGTCGAAGACCTGCCCGAAGCCCGGCTCGACTCGATCGGCGAGCCCATGGCCAACACGCTCGCGGCCGTCCGCGACGCCGCCTACGCGTGCCTGTCCGGGCTCGGACCCGACCAGCGCAACAGCGACGTCGAGGTGGCCACCGCGCGCAAGCTCGCCCAGTCGCAGCTCGACGAGGTGCACGACACCGCGGTCCGGCTGCTGCGGGCGTTCGAGACCGACGACGCGCACCGCCGCGACGTCGTCTGGCGCACCGGGGAGACGAACCGGCCGCCGGCCCTCAAGGCCGCGCCGCTCGCGGTGTCCGCGCTGCTGCGCGAGCGGCTGTTCGGCCAGCACACCACGATCCTGACCTCCGCCACGCTCACCCTGGGCGGCACGTTCGACTCGATGGCCCGCTCGTGGGGCCTGCCGGCCGAGCAGGGCGAGAGCGTCAAGAGCGAGGGCGCGGCCACCGACAAGTCGATCGAGGGTCCGAAGTGGACCGGCCTGGACGTGGGCTCGCCCTTCGACCACGCCCGCAGCGGCATCCTCTACCTCGCCAAGCACCTGCCGCCGCCCGGCCGCGACGGGCTGCCACCGTCCTATTTGGACGAGCTGGCCGGGCTGATGGAGGCCGCCGGCGGCCGCACGCTCGGGCTGTTCTCCTCGATGCGCGCGGCCAAGCAGGCCACCGAGACACTGCGCAAGCGGACCGAGCTGCCGATCCTCTGCCAGGGCGAGGACGCCACGGCCCTGCTGGTACGCAAGTTCGCCGAGGACACGGCCACGTGCCTGTTCGGCACGCTCTCGCTGTGGCAGGGCGTGGACGTGCCCGGCCCGTCGCTGCAGCTCGTGGTCGTCGACCGGCTACCGTTCCCGCGGCCCGACGACCCGCTGGCGTCCGCGCGGCAGCGGGCCGTGGAAGCACGCGGCGGCAACGGTTTCCTGTCGGTGGCGGCCACCCACGCCGCGTTGCTGCTCGCGCAGGGCACCGGCCGGCTGCTGCGCTCGACCGAGGACCGCGGCGTGGTCGCGATCCTCGACCCCCGGATCGCGACCGCGCGCTACGGCGGCTTCCTGCGCGCGTCGCTGCCCGGGTACTGGACCACGTCCGACGCCGAGGTCGTCCGGGCGGCCCTGCGCAGGCTCGACGCGGCGAGCTGATCGAATATGCCCACACTTCTGTTCCAGGGAGACTCGCTTGTCCACTAGATCCGGTATCACCGTCGATGACGACGGCGTCCGCCGGTTGCTCGCCGATGGCACCATGGAGTCGGTGACCTGGACCGATCTCTCCGAGGTGGCGATCCGGACCACCCCGGAGGGCCCGTGGAAGGAGGACGTGTTCTTCCTCCTCGTCCGTGCCGGCGGGGGCGGCTGCGCGGTCCCCGCGGGCGACCCCTCCGCCGACGAGCTGATGAACCGCCTGCAGTCCCTGCCCGGCTTCGACAACGAGGCCTTCATCGAGGCCATGACGACCATGGACGACGGCTTTTTCGTGGTCTGGCAACGCAATCGTTGAGCCCGCCGGGCACGTGACGATCCGCCAGCAGGCGAGGCCGAGACCGGCGCCGCGCGGGCCGCTTCCCCTGTGGTTGAAGCTCGGCGGGCACGTGGTGTTGCTGGCGGCGACCGTGGGCGTGGTCGTGTATCTCGGCCAGCCGGAGGATCCGCGGACATCTGCACGAGGCACGGCGGAGCTGATCGGCACGGCCCTCAGCGACGGCGATACCTCCGCGTTCCGGTCCTACGCGTGTCACGCCGACGAGGTGACGTTGCCCGACGGCTGGGGCACACCTGGGCAGGACGACCGTCCTGGCCGTCTCCGACGATCAGGACCTGGCTCTGTTGCTGCACAACGAGGACGACTCGTGGTGCGTGGTCGCACGTCCAGCTGCCCGCTCGCCGACTATGCCGTGCCCAGCACGCCCGGGCTCGATCTGTGTGCGAACCGTCCGTGCCGCGGCCACTCGATCGGGTCGTGAAATTCCAGCCCCGCGGTTTCCCGAGGACAGTTGATCGCGTGGAAACCACGAGGCACATCAGTCCCGTCGTGCTGCGCCGGGAGATCGGCCGGCGGATACGGGTCGCACGCAACGAGGCCAGGCTCAGCATTCTCGAAGCCGCCAAGCGCCTGGAGATCTCGCTCGGTTCGTTGAGCCGCTTCGAGAACGGCGACGGCCCGGTCACCGTGCACCTGGTGCGCTCGATGATGGACGTCTACGACACGCGCCTGGACGACGTCCTCGACCTGGTCCGCCAGGCGCGGGTCAAGGGCTGGTGGAAGCAGTACGGCATCTCCGACAAGGACTTCGTGGCCCTCGAAACCGGCGCCAGCCGACTCAGCAACTACGAACTCGCGCTGATCCCCGGCCTGCTCCAGACCGCCGACTACGCGCGGGTCGTCTTCGAGTCGGGTCGCGAGGCCCGCCGACCGGACTGGATCGCCAACCAGCTCGCCGTCCGCCTGACTCGCCAGGAGCGCCTGACCGACGAGGAACACCCGCTCGAGCTGGATGCCGTGATCCACGAGTTCGTCCTGCGTAACAGGGTGGGCAGCCCGGCGGCTATGCGCACGCAGCTACAGCACCTCGCGTTGATCAATGAACTGCCGACCGTGACGCTGCGCGTGCTGCCCACCGCCATGTTCTCTCGCGAGGCCGCGTATAGCGGCTTCTGCATCCTGGACTTTCCGACAGCCGGCCAACCCAGCATCTGTAACTCAACCCACGCCTTCGGCGAGGAGCGGCAAGACAAATCCGAGTATGTGGAACCGGCTAGACTGAGGTTTGCCCATCTCCGGTCGCTTGCGCTGGAACCCGATGAGTCGGTGGCGTTGATCGACCAGGTGGCCGAGGAACTGTGGTCGAGCTGAGAAGAGGGTGTCCACTGTGGACCTGACCGGCGTGCGGTGGCGCAAGAGCAGCTTCAGCGGCGGCGAGGGCGGCGGCAACGACAACTGCGTCGAGATCGCCTTGGCCGGTCACGCGACGGCTCTGCGTGACTCCAAGGACCCTGGTCCCGCGCTCGTCGTCCCGACCGCCGCCTGGACCGCGCTCCTGACCGACGCACGGGGCTGATCGGCGGTATTTCCGGCCAGATGGCCGGTTCGTCGAAACTTTCCGCCTCGTTCTACGTGGCTCCTTTCGGTGAAAGGAGCCACCAGCGCGCCGTGCACGCCTACCTGCGCGACGCGATCGCCGCCGGGTTTCGCCCAGATCGCGCTGGCATACGTGTGCGGGCGGCTTGGTGTGGAGTGCGTGCTGTTCTGCGAGCAGAGCGGCGGCGAGTACCACGAGTACTCTCTGCTGGCGCGCTCGTACGGCGCGACGATCCACCCGTGCGCCACGCTGCGGGTCGCGAAGAAGGAGGCGCGGGAGTACGCGGACAGCGGGCCGGGATGCCGCCGGCTGCCGCTCGGGTTCGTCGATCCCGCCTATGTGCGCCACCTTCGCGAGGCGGTCGCGCGGGAGTGGCGGCACATCACCGACGATCTCGGCCGGCCGGCGCGGCGGGTGTGGCCGCCGGTCGGCAGCGCCCACGCACGGTCTGGTGTTCTCCGACGTGCTGCCCGGGGGTGCGGCTGGAGTGCGTCGACGTCCGGGTGCTCGCGCCGGACGACCACCGGCTGCGGCGCCTGGCGGCGCGGCCCGGCGTCACGCTGCACCGCACGCCCCCGTCGATCCCGGCGAACACGCGTTACGCGAAGCTGTGGACGTTCGGCGGCACGGGGCCGACCAGGACCTGTGGTGGAACGTGGCCCGCTGAGCCGGGCTCAGTGTTGCTGCTGGGCGAGCACCGTGATGGTGCCGGGCGCGATCTCGGTGAACCCCGCGTCCCGAACCGCGACGACTCCGCGCTCGCGCCACGCGCCGGCCGGGTCGCCGCCCGGGTGCAGCTCGGCCCACCGCTCGCGCGTCGGCGTGCGGACCGCGACCCGGAACCCGTCCGCCGCCCACGCCGAGACGTCGGGCAGTAGGGACGCGAGCAGCATCGTGGCGTGCCCGACCTGGGCGGCCGCCTTGCCGGCGGACATCTCGATGGCCGGGTTCAGCCACAGCACGGGGATCCCGGGCGGGGGCGGGCCGGGCTCGTCGGCCGGCAGGTCGCTGCCGGTGATCTGGAGCCGGCTGACCTCCTTGGGCGTCTCCACGACCCGCCCGGGCACGAGCGCCCGTACCTCGGCCCCACCAACCGCGACCCCACCGACCGCAGTACCGCCGACCGCAGTACCGCCGACCGCAGTGCCGCCGACCGCGACCGTCATGCCGGGCAGTGCCTGCACGGCCGCCCAGTGCGCACCCCGGGCGCGCCGCGCCACCTTCCGGATCCGCCCACCGACCCACGCGGCGACGTCGTCGTGCCACTCGCCCCCGGGCTCAGCCCGCGGATCGAGACAAACGCCGACCGCCGCCGCGGCAGCCGCCTCCAGCATCGGTGTCCGCCCGGGCGGCTCATCACGCTCGATCCGCAGCACGACGGGCATGGCCCGCACCAACTCCGCCTCCTCCGCGGCAACATCCGCGGTAGCAGCGGCAGGCACCCGCAACCACTCCACATACCGCCCCGCCAGCGGCTCCAACACCCCACTCACGCCAACACCCTCCCCGCGAGTCCCCCGCCCCCGCACGCGAGTCCCCGCTCCCGGCCGCCCCGGCCGCCAATGCCTGGAAGGCGTCCTTCCGGGCGGCCAGTGTCCGGAAGGCGTCCTTCCAGGCGGGTCATGGGCGGATCAGGTCGAGGCCGTCGGCGGCGTCGGCGGCCTCCACCTCGGCCCGGGTGACACCGAGGACGAACAGCACGACGTCGAGGTACGGGTGCGAGAGTGCCGTGTCGGCCACCTCGCGCAGGGCCGGCTTCGCGTTGAACGCCACGCCCAGGCCGGCGGCCGAGAGCATGTCCATGTCGTTCGCGCCGTCGCCGATCGCCACGCACTGGGCCAGCGGCACCCCGAACCGCTTGGCCATCGCGCGCAACGCGGTCGCCTTGCCCTCGCGGTCGACGACGTCGCCGAGCACCCGCCCCGTGATCCTGCCGTCGACGATCTCCAGGTCGTTCGCGACGCTGAAGTCCAGCCCCAACTCGTCGGCCAGCCGGTCGATGACCCGGGTGAACCCGCCGGACACGACCCCGCACCGGAACCCGAGCCGCTTGAGCGTGCGGATCGTGGTCCGCGCGCCCGGCATCAGCGTGATCGACTCGGCGACCTCGTCCAGCACCGTCGCCGGCAGCCCGGCCAGCAGCTCGACCCGCCGCGTCAGCGCCTGCGTGAAGTCCAGCTCGCCGCGCATGGCCGCCTCGGTGACCGCGCGGACCTCGTCCTCGCAGCCCGCGCGCGCCGCGAGCAGGTCGATGACCTCGCCCTGGATCAGCGTCGAGTCGACGTCGAACACGACCAGCCGCTTCGCCCGCCGCGTCAGGCCCTCCCGCTCGACCGCGATGTCCAGCCCGATCCGCACGGACACGTCCGCGAGTGCCGACCGCAGCTCGGCGTCCGCCTCGGGGGTGTCCTGCGCAACCGACACCCGCAGCTCCAGGCCCGTCACCGGGTAGTCGGCCACCCGCCGGATCGCGTCGATGTTGACGTCCAGCGCCGCCAGCCGGCGCGCCACCTCGGCGAACGCGCGGGCGGTGACCGGGCGGCCGAGCACGACCAGCACGTGGCTCGACCCCAACCGGGCCGGGGACAGCGGGTCCGCGCCGATCTCGACCGCCACGGACATCTTGACCGTGGCCATGGCCTGCTCGACGGCCTCCTGCAGGCCCTCCGGGTCGTGGTCGGTGCCCACCAACACGCCGAGCACGAGCTGCCCACGAATCAGGACCTGCTCGACGTCGAGGACGTCGACCCCGTGCCGGGTGAGCACCGCGAAGAGGACCGACGACACGCCAGGCTTGTCCGGTCCGGAGACCGTGATCAGCACCGGTGTGGCCGGCTGGTTCGCCGGTTGGTTCGCCAAGGTCGGCTCAGTTCGGCTTCTTGGGGTCACCCTTGGAGATCTCGTCCGGGTTCATCTTCTCGGCCAGCACCTCGGACGGCGCGGGTGGCGCCGCCACCGCACCGTGGTTGCCGCTGAACGGTCCGGTGTACTTGTCGGCGTGGGCCTGCTCCACCATGTGCGGGTAGTGCAGGTCGAACGCGGGCCGCTCGGAGCGGATCCGGGGCATCTCGGTGAAGTTGTGCCGTGGCGGCGGGGTGCTGGTGGCCCACTCGAGTGAGTTGCCGTAGCCCCACGGGTCGTCC